>JAITPT010000027.1 GCA_031289285.1 Puniceicoccales bacterium | reverse complement strand
AGCAACACCCCGCCACTCGCCCGCCCCCGCCGCCATGCCTCACCAGCGGCGTCCGGCAACTCCTGCGTCCCACTGGCGGCGTCCTGCGAGTCTTGCGTCCTACTGGCGGCGTCCAGAGTCCTGTGTCCGGCGTCCTAAGCCGCCGCCGCCCGAGCACCACCCCCGCCGCCAAGGACGCCGGACTCTGGACTCAAGACACCGCCGCCAGCAACACCCCGCCACTCGCCCGCCCCCCCTCCCCCCCCCTTCGCTCTCGTCTATTACGAACACTCCGCTGCGGCATTCCCGCCGCTAATAACTCTCTGCACTGCCTCAAAAAGGCTTTCCCGCCGCGCACTTTTTCCTACCGTCCGCGCCTTCTTTTCAACGTCACATCACAACAACCACACATCACACACAACGCACCCATGTCTCTCAAACGCATTGACCACCTCGGCATCGCCGTCCCCGAAGCCGAGTTCGACAAAACGAAGGCTTTCTACGCCGACGTCCTCGGCCTGCCGTTCCACGGCGAAGAAGAAGTTGCCGACCAGAAGGTCGTCACCGCCTTTTTCCAAATCGGCGAAGTCCACTTGGAACTTCTCAAACCGACCTCACCAGAAAGCCCCATCGCCAAGTTCATTGAAAAGAACGGCGGGCGTGGCGGCATTCACCACATCGCCTACGCCGTGGACAGCGTCCCTGCCGCGCTCGAGGAACTCACCGCCAAAGGTGTCGCCCTCATAGACAAGGCCCCCCGCAAAGGTGCCAACAAAAAACTCATCGCCTTCCTGCACCCGAAGAGCACCGCCAGCGTCCTCACCGAGCTTTGCCAAGACGACCCAGCGGCCTAAGTGCTCGGCGCGGCAAATTGCCAAACCCGCCCCGCCCGCCATTCGCGGAGGACGCGGGTTCGGCGCAAAGCCGCCCGCAAAACCACACGCAAAACCGCCCGCCTTTTTTCGACCATCTGTCAACCGTTTTTTAACACCATTTAACAGCACTCAACACCGCACCAAAACACTATGTCCATAGACCCAGCACTTCTCGACAACCTCGCCAAACGCCGCGCCACAATCGCCGCCGCTGGCGGCACCGACAAACTCGCCGCTCGCAACGCGAAAGGCATCCACGGCGCACGCGAACGCCTCCAACTCCTCTTCGACGCCGACACGTTCCAAGAGTTTGGCGCCCACGCCCAGCACACCTGTCACCGCTTCGGAATGGAGAAAAAAGAACTCCCCTACGACGGCGTTGTCACCGGCACTGGCTATATCGCCGGACGCCAAGTCGCCGCGTTCTCGCAAGACTTCACCGTCAGCGGCGGCTCCCTTGGCTTCATTCACGCCAAAAAAATCTGGGATCTCCTCGACTACGCCGGCAAAGTCGGCATCCCCGTCGTCGGCGTCAACGACTCCGGCGGTGCGCGCATCCAAGAAGCCGTCTCCGCCCTCTCTGGCTACGCGGGCATCTTTTACCGCAACGTCGCCCTCTCCGGCGTCGTCCCCCAAATCTCCGTCATCGCCGGCCCCTGCGCTGGCGGTGCCGCCTATTCGCCCGCGTTGACGGACTTCATCATCATGACGAAATCCAACTCCAACCTCTTCATCTGCGGCCCCGAAGTCATCAAAGCCGCCACCGGTGAACAGGCCTCCCTCGACCAATTCGCCACCGCTGCTGCCCACGCCAGCATCTCCGGCAACATCCACCTCGTCGCCGAAGACGACAAACACGCCCTCGAACTCTCCGCCCGCCTCCTCTCCTTCCTCCCCCAAAACAACCTCCAAGACCCGCCGCACCACCTCGCCGCCCCCGTGCCCCTCGCCGACGTCCCCGCGTTCAACGACATCATCCCAGCCACAAACAAAGAGGCCTACGACGTCAAACAAGTCGTCAACCTCCTCGCCGACGACGGCGACTTCTTTGAAGTCCAAGCCGCCTACGCCCCGAACATCGTCATCGGCTTCTGCCGCATCGCTGGCGTCAGCGTTGGCATCATCGCCAACCAACCCAACCACAAAGCTGGCGTCCTCGACATCAACGCCTCGGACAAAGCCGCCCGCTTCATCCGCACCTGCAACGTCTTCAACGTCCCCGTCGTCAACCTCGTTGACGTTGGTGGCTTCATGCCCGGCCTCGCCCAAGAACGCGGCGGCATCATCCGCCACGGCGCGAAAATGCTCTTCGCGTATTCCTCTGCCACCGTTCCCAAAATCACCGTCATTCTCCGCAAGGCCTACGGCGGTGCCTACATCGCTATGTGCCCCGTCGAGCTCGGTGCGGACGCCGTCTTCGCATGGCCCACTGCCGAAATCGCCGTCATGGGTGCTCCCGGTGCCGCTGGCGTCATCTTCAAAGGCGACATCGAAAAAGCCGGTCTCGCCTCCCCCGAAGCCGAAGCCGCCCGCAAAGAAGGCAAAGACGAAAAAGAAGTGAAAAAAATCGCTCTCGCCTCTTCCGCTGCCAAAGAGAAACGCGCCGAAATCATAGCCGCCTACGAAGCCGAGTTTTCCACCCCCTACCAAGCCGCTTCTCTAAATATGGTTACCGACGTCATCACCCCCGCCGAAACCCGCAAAGTAGTCGCCCTCGCCCTGCGCAACACCCTCTCCAAACGCCAAGACCGTCCCAAGAAAAAACACGGCAACATCCCGCTGTAATCACGAACAAAAAACATCTAAACGAGGGACGGTCGGCGTGTTTGCCCGCCGCCCCTCGCGAAGGCGCGAAGACGCGAAAAACATCTCGCCATCCCGCCCATCCTATCCATGCAGTCCTGTCAAGAAAAACACGAAGACCGGACACGACCGAGCGCAGACCGAAAGTGGGCAGGGCGGGGTAGGGCGGCGGGATGAAAATTATTGGGGCAACGTTTGCGCCTTCGCCTGAAAACACCGATGGAAGCAGAGATTTTTGAGATACCGGACGGCGCGGGGGGAACGGCGCGAGTTTCCGTGGAGTGGCGCGTGTCGGCAAAGGCGCGGCGGGTGCGCCTGTCGTTGCCCGCCAAGGGAAATCCTCAAATCGTGTTGCCCGCAAATGCCCGACGCGCCGTCGGCTTGCGCTTGCTGCAAACACACGGCGAATGGCTTCTGAAAGCCTTGCAACGACGCGAAAAACGGCAGGCCGCCGAGCCTCCTGCCCAGACACTCTCCGAATACCTCGCACGAGTCCCACAAGTCACTTTTGCCGGACGAGCCTGCCCGCTCCACTGCCAAGAAACCACACTGGGACGCCCGTTTTTTGTCTTCCGAGGCGACGCCTCCGAGCCAGTCATTTTCAAGCACCGCGCTGGTGATTTTCGCGAGACCGATTTGCTCGCGCTTTTGCGCGGGCTGGCTGCGAAAACCTTGCCGCCGCGAGTCGCCGAATTGGCGGCGCGGGTCGGGGTCACGGTTGACCGCGTGACGGTGCGCGACCAAAGCTCGCGTTGGGGTTCGTGTTCGCGGCGCAGCACCCTGTCGCTGAACTGGCGTCTGGTGCTCTTGCCGCCGGAGCTACAAGACCACGTCATTTACCACGAATTGGCGCACCGCCGCGTGATGAACCACTCCGCGCAATTCTGGCGACAGCTCAATGCCTGGGACCCTTGCACTGCCA
>JAITPT010000309.1 GCA_031289285.1 Puniceicoccales bacterium | reverse complement strand
ATTTAGAGTGATGTCATCCAAATTACTCAAACCGGAGAAAACAGACAACTCTGCAAACTTGGAGACGCCTATGAAAAATACAAAGTGCAAATGCTCGTCAGAGCCGTTCATTATGCCGTAGAAATCTTGTAGAAAGCTGCGGAAGACTTCAAAGTCTGGCGTGGACAAGGCGTCTATAATGGGCTTGTCGTATTCGTCAACAAGCACGACAACTCTTGTGTTAGTCTTGGCGTGGAGTTTTTCGATTAGTTCTTGAAATGCAACAACCGAGTGTTTCGATGTCAACACGACGCCGTATTGTTCTGCTGTTGTTGCGAGGCGGTGCATTGTTGCTTCTTCCATGATTTCTGGTGTGCGGTGTGCGATGTTTGCCCAATCAATACGGACGACGGGATATGTCCGCGTCCAATCCCATTTGTCGTAAATAGCAAGCCCCTCGAAGAGTGCTTTATTACCCTTGAAAATTTCTTCGAGTGTGCTCGCGAGGAGCGACTTTCCGAAACGGCGCGGGCGCGACAAAAAGAGGACGCTTCCCGACTCGATAAGGCGGAGGCAATCGGCGGTCTTGTCCACGTAGAGGCAATTGCTTTCGCGGAGTTTTGGAAATGATTGGATACCGACGGGGAGCTGTTTCATGTGAAGAGTTGTGTTTGTTTTTGGTGGTGCTGCGTGTAGAAACGGGAAAAGCCTCGATAAATGCAAGCCTGTCCTGTTTAGAACTCGGCGTTGCCCGGGGTGCGGGCGTAGGGGATTACGTCGCGGATGTTGCTGACTCCGGTGACGAACATCAGCATCCGCTCGAAACCCAAGCCAAAACCGCTGTGCGGCACGGTGCCGTAACGGCGCAAATCCACATACCACGAGTAATCTTTTTCGGCGAGACCTTGGCGTGCCATATTTTCGCGGAGCACGTCAAGCCGCTCCTCACGCTGGCTGCCACCGATGATTTCCCCTATGCCCGGCACAAGCAAATCCATCGCGCAAACGGTCTCGCGTCCGGCGGCGTCAGGCGGGTTCACTTTCAGGTAAAAAGGCTTCAGCGAACGCGGGTAATTATAGACCGTCACGGGGCATTTGAAATGCTCCTCGGAGAGGTAGCGCTCGTGCTCGGATTGCAGGTTTTCGCCCCACGCGACGGGGTGCTCCCATTTGCGCCCAGCGGACGCGGCGGTGGTGAGGATTTCGATGGCTTGCGTGTAAGAACAGCGTTGGAAGGGACGCTCCAAAACGAAGTCGAGCCGCTCGGCGAGACCTTTGTCGGTGAACTTTCCGAAAAACTCCAGCTCCTCGGCGCAGTGCGTTTTGGCGTCGCGGACGAGGTGTTTGACGAAGTCTTCGGCGAGTTGCATGTCGCCGTCGAGGTCGAGAAATGCGGCTTCCGGTTCGACCATCCAGAACTCTGCGGCGTGGCGCGTGGTGTTGGAGTTTTCGGCGCGAAAGGTCGGGCCAAAGGTGTAGATGTTTGAGAGGGCGCAGGCAAAGGTTTCGCCCTCGAGTTGGCCGGAAACCGTGAGCGAGGTTTTTTTGCCGAAGAAGTCTTTCGTGTAATCCACCGAGCCGTCGGGGTTGCGCGGCGGCTTGGCGGGGTCGAGCACGGAGACGCCAAACATCTCGCCCGCGCCCTCGCAGTCGCTCGCGGTGATGATGGGCGTGTGGACGTAGAAAAAGCCGCGCTCTTGGAAAAATTGGTGGATGGCGTAGGCGAGGCGCGAGCGGACGCGGAACACGGCACCGAAGAGATTCGAGCGCGGGCGCAGGTGGGCGATTTCGCGCAGAAACTCCGGCGTGTGGCCTTTCTTTTGCAGCGGGTAGGTGGCGTCGGCGTCGCCAACCACTTCGTATTCGGAGGCGAGGACTTCCCACTTCTGCCCCGCGCCTTGCGAGGCGACGAGCTTCCCGCGCACACGCACCGACGCGCCCGTCGCCGAGCGGTGCATGAGCGCGTCGTAGTCGGGCAGGGCGGCGTTGACGATGACTTGCATACCCTTGAGGCAGGAGCCGTCGCCAAGCTCGATGAACGAAAATGTTTTGGCGTCGCGGCGTGTGCGCACCCAGCCTTGGAGCAGGATGTCGTCGCTGGGGGCGTCGGCGTTGCGGGCGTCTTTGACGAGAGTTCTGGAAATTGGCGCGGTCATGGTAGTGTGGTTTTTGGGTGTTTAGCTCTGGGTGTGTTGATGTGAGGAAACAGGTCGTTGGACTTGCCGCGCAGGGTGGCGCGGTTTCGGAGAAAATGGAATTGTTTTCGGCGGCGGCGCGGACGGCGCGGGTGACACGGCGCGACGACGGTGCGCTGTTTTTTCCACCTTGTCGGCGCGGGATTTGGCGGTAGCTTCCGCGACCAACAGTGAATGCTTCCTCCGTAGTTTCCGCTATTCTCGAACTCTTAATCATCGCCGCCCTTGTGCTCCTGAACGGCTTCTTCGTCGCTGCCGAGTTTGCGCTTGTAAAAATCCGTTCCAGCCAGCTCATCCCCGACCTGAAGACGGGCGGCTGGCGTGTCAAGTTTGCCCTCAAAGCGACGGAGCATTTAGACGCGGTTCTCTCCGCCACGCAGTTTGGTATCACGCTCACGAGCTTGGGTCTGGGCTGGCTGGGCGAGCCGTTTCTCGCCAAACGCCTCGCGCCGATTTTAGCGGGCGTGGGCATCACCGACTCCTCGGTTATCACTGCCGTCTCGGTGGCACTCGCCTTCGCAGTCATCACGTTTTTCCACATTGTCCTCGGCGAGTTGGCACCGAAGTCGCTGGCCATTCAGCGGGCGAAAAAAGTGTCGCTGTTCACCGCCGCGCCGCTGATGTGTTTTTATGGCTTGTTTTTTCCGTTTATCTGGGTGCTCAACTCGGTTGCCAATCTCCTGCTGCGCGTCTTGCGCCTCGGCCCTGCCACAGAGCTTGCCCACACATTTAGCCGCGACGAATTGGAATACGTTTTCAGTCGCGCTCACAGCAAGACCGCCGACGACGCGCTGGTTGACCGGCTGATTGTCCAGACAATTCGCAGCCAAGAAACCACTGCTGGCGACATCATGATTTCGTCGGACAATGCCATCTTTCTCGACATCAACGACGGCACGGAAAAAAACATCCGCGACGCCTGCGACGGTGGCCACAGCCGCTACCCCGTCTGCCAAGGGACACGCGATAACGTGATTGGCCTGCTCCACACGCGCGAGTGGCTTTGGCAAATGTTGGTGCTCCGCGAAGCCTGCCCCATCGCGCCTATCCTGCACACCATCTTGCATTTCGACAAAAAAACGACCGTTCCGCAAATGCTCGAGGCACTGCGCAGCAAACGCAGCCACATGGGAATTGTCCTCGGTGCCGACCGCCAAGTCCTCGGCATCATCACGCTCGAAGACGTTCTCGAAGAAATCGTCGGCAACATCCAAGACGAGCTTGAGCTGCGCGAAGGACCCGTTTTTTCCCATGCGCCCGACGAGATAGTCGTCAGCCCCGATATGCTCCTGCGCGAGTTGCAGACGGAGACCGGCTGGGATTTTGAGAGCGCGTTTGACCTCTCAAAAACCGTCGGCCAATGGTTCGCGCAAACGTGCCCGCAATTGCGGCGGCGCGGGGAAAGCACCGTCTTCGGCGAGTTCCGAATCGCCCTGCGCGACTTCTTCGACAAGCAGCCACGGCGCATTCGCAGCGTCTCCTTCAAACACCTCACGCCCGACGAAATTAAGGCGGCGCGGGAGGCCGCACGCGAAGCGGCGAGAGAGGAGGCGCGGGAAAATAAGTGAGCCGCACGGCGGTGCCATTTTTTCCAGCAAACGCGCAGTAACAACCCTCTCCGCCTCTTCCGCAAAACACACATGCGACTTCGCCGATTGCGCCTCTCCAACTTCCGCAACGTCGCCTTCGCCGACGCGCCGCTCGACCACCCGCGCGTTTTCCTGCTCGGCGGAAACGGACAGGGAAAAACCAATTTGCTCGAGGCCGCTGGGATGCTCACCGCGCTGCGCTCCTTCCGCACGCAAGACATCTCGCTGCTCGTCCGCCACGGCGAAAAGGCGGCGCAAATCGGCTTTTCGCTCACCCACGAAACCGAGGGCGACACCGAAATTTCGCTCACGCTCGAACCGCCCAAAAAAACGCTGCTCGTGGACGGCGAACTGGTGCGCCAACTCGGCGACTTCGCGGGGCGGTTTCCTGCCGTGCCGTTTTGCGCCGCCGACATCGCCTTGCTGCGCGGCGCACCAGCAGCGCGACGGCGTTGGCTCGACATTGTAGTCGCTGGCGGAGACGCCGCATATTTCGATGCCCTGCGCCGCTATCACGCCGCGCTCGCGGGGCGCAACGCTCTCCTCAAACAGCCTGCCACGCAGACTGCCCAGCTCTCTGCTTTTGAAAAAACGCTCGCGCCCGCCGCCGCCAAAATAACAACCGCCCGCCGTGCCGCGCTTGAGGCGCTGGGGCGTTCACTTGGGCGACTCTGCGCGGAAATCGGTTTACCTGAAAACTCCGCTGCCCTCGCCTACGCGCAAGACTCCGCGCCGGGCGCGGGCGACACCCCCGCATGGGAAACATTTTTTGTCCGTCAGCGGAGCATTGACATTTTGTTGCGTTCGACGCAGCGCGGCCCGCACCGCGACGACTTTTCGTTTTCGCTCGGCGGCTATCCTGCCCGCGACGCCGCCTCGGAGGGGCAGCAACGTGCGCTTGTTCTCGGACTCGAACTCGCATGGTTAGAGCGTTTGCGCGAATCGCGTCCTGTCGCCCCTGTTGTGCTTGCCGACGACATTTTGGGTGAGCTTGACCCTGTGCGCAAAGCGGGTTTTTGGCGCACCCTCGGCAGTGGCTGCCAAGTCATCGCCACGGGCACCGTTTTGCCCCCCGACGCCTCCTCATGGCACGTGCTCGATGTGGACAACGGCTCTTACCACGAGCAAGATGCGCCGTGTTAACTATCTGTATGCGTGGCGGATGGGCTTTGAGTGGGAGCGATCTGTGAGTGATGGTGTGTGGCGGCTGTGTATTTTCATCTTAAAAAAGATGGTGGTGTAAAAACAGGGAAATGTCAGGTGCCGCCGCTATGCAATGAATTTTTTAGTCTG
>JAITPT010000141.1 GCA_031289285.1 Puniceicoccales bacterium | reverse complement strand
AGAAGCCGAGACCGCAACGGTTGCCAGTGTCTTGCTGCCGGTTTGAAAGCGGTGTCGGCGGGCACTGCGTTATCACTCCGCGCCCTCTGCCACCGCACTCCATAAAACCGCGCACCACTTTACTGCACCGACGCTTTTTTTTGGAGTGCGGTGGCAGAGGGGGCGAAGCGTAGCGTAGCACCCGCCGACACCGCTTTCATAGATGCAATGACCACCCTCGCCGCGCCGCGTCCTCCGCCGCCGCCCGCCTCCTGCCCAGACCGATTTTTCACCGCGAAACGACGTTGCCCTTCGCGGGGACGTGCCAGAGGGAGCGCCAGTATTGTTGGTCGAGGGCGTAGACATCCACGGGGGTTTTCGGGTCGTGCGACTGCGGCAGCACTCCGTATTTTTTCAACTCGCGCACGTATTGCGGCAGCGGCGCGAAGCCCGGCATGTCGAAACGTTTGATGGAGTCCAGGTGCCGCTTGGCACGTTCAATGCCCGCCAAAATCGTTTTGTAGCGCGGGTCGTCTTTGCCGGTGAGGATGGCCCTGCCGCAACTCTCGTAGCCGCCTGCGCTTTTTGCCAGCGGACCGAGCAGCATGGCGGAGTCGGCGGGGACGCTCAAATCATAGACCATCATGCGCGAAAGCCGTGCGCTGCCGTCGTGCAGGGGGTTCAGCGGGATGGCGATTTTGCGGGAGTTGTGGCAGCTGGTGCAATTTTCGTAGAGCACCTTTTCCATCGCCCGCGTCTCCGGCCAAACGGCGTAGGGGTGATACTGGCGGTTCTGCCTGTAGCCGCCCAACATGCCGCTACCGACGCTGGCGTAAGTGCCCGGATAAGCCGCGCCGCTTTCCACCCACAGCCACAAAAGCCGTTGCTCGCGGGGCGTGAGTTTTGTGTTGCCGTGCGAACCGTCGGCGAGACGCAAGATGCGGCTCGCGCTGCTGCCGAGCGTGCGCGGCGGGTAATTGCTCTTCGGCAAATTGCGCCCGTCGGCGACGAGGCCGCGCGTCGTAATCGTGTAGTAGCTGAGGCTGTAAATCGGTGTGCGGTGCCCCGTGAGATTGATGCCGCCCTCGCGTTTTTGCGCGTTGTGGCAAGAGACACAGTGGCGGTCGAGGATGGGCTGGATGTCACGCGGAAAATCTATGACGTCGGGGTAGCCCGTGGGCTGGGCGAGGCGGTTGCCGAAGGCGTCAATGCCCTTGTAATCGGCGACGGGCGTGATGGGGCTGGGCGGGCGTTTCAAGGCGGAGGGGATGATGCGGCGGCTCGGCGCAGCGGTGCGTTCTTCGTGGCAACCGATGCAGGAGTTGACCTCGCCGGGCATGAGCGAGAGGAACGATTGCATACGTTTCACGGAGCGGTCGTCTTTATCCAGCGCGACGAAAAAGAAGGCGCGCAACGCGGGCAGCTCGAAGTGCGCGGAGCCGTCAGGCTCGACGGGCACGGTGCCCACGAGACGTTCCAGCGTGAACGTGCCGCCAGCCGAGATTGGCTCCATGCCGCCGGAAAAATGGATGGGCTGGGGCAGCGTCTCGAGGATGAGCAGCTTCTTGATTTCGCCGCGTTTGACGCCCGCCATGTTGCGCCCCTCATAGACGTCGGTGAGGATAAGCCGCCCGTTGATTTTGGAAAAATCTGTGTTCGCAGGCATCTTCCGCTCCGGCTCGCGATGGACGAGCGGGCGCGGCTCTTGCACACGCAGACGCAGTGCCTCCCATTTGGCGGGAAGCTGCCAGAGCGTCTGCTCGCGCCCATTGGCGTCGAAGAGCACGATGCGAGCGCCGCCGCGTATCGCCATAAATGCGTTTTCCGAAAACGCCCACGGGTCGCGATAATTGCCGCCGCGAGTGATGCTCCGCGACGCCTCTTGCGCGTCGGGGCCGAAGCGCGGGTCAATCACGCCGACGGGGCCAGCGTGCTCCGCGCGCCCGTGGCCGGGGGAAAATACGGCGACCACTTTGTCGGAGCGCGGGATGGGTTTGGCGTCAATGAAAACAATGCCCGGACGCATGTTTCCGTAATAGACCATCTGTTGTGTGCCGTCGGGGTGCATCGTCCAGAGGTGGTGGTAGTGGACTTGCGAGCGGTCAACATACTCCCAGCGCGTGTAGAGGATTTTGCCGTCGGGGAGCGGCCAAGGGGTGTTGTCGTGCTCGACGTTGCCAGAGAGGGGACGGATGTTTTTGCCGTCGGCGTCGCAGCCGTGGAGCGTGGCGACAGGCGTTAGCCAGCACTGCACCCAGCGTTTGGCACGAGTGGAAACAAAGATGATTTTGCCGTCGCCCGTGTAAGTCGGCTCGATGTCGTCGCAGTCGCCGTCGGTGAGCTGGCGCAACGCGGTGCCGTCGGAAGCGATTTCGTAAAGGTGGTAACTCGTGCTGCCGCCGCGCCGATAGGAGAAAAGGATTTTTGAGGCATCGTAGGAGACTTGCGGGTCGCGCACCGCGCCGGCGGGGTCGTCGAGGAGGACACGCAGACGACGAGTGTCGAGGTCGAGCAGACAGAGTTTCCCGCCGTTGTGCGGCGCGGGGCGGCGGGCGGCGTTGTCCGCGTAGTAGCCGAAGTTCGCATACCAGTGCGGGTCTGTGCCGTCGGCGCGAACTGCGAAAACGATTTGCTTGACGCCGCGCATCGGGGCGTCGGCCCCCGCACGAAACTCGGCGAGCAAGTTTGACTCGCGACGGGCAACGGGCGCGGAGCGGGCAACGGCGGGCGCGGGTGTAGCGGGTGTAGCGGCGGACGCGGAAGGGCTGCAAAAAACAAGCACGAGTAAGGTAAGCAAAAGCGCGAGGGGAATAAGAATGAGTGCAAGAAAAAGTTTTTTCATGGTGCGCGCAAGGACAGGCGTGCCGCAGAGATGTTGCCCCGCCGCGCCATCCGCCCCGCCGCCATTGTGCCGACGCCCGCGCCCGCAGTGCCCGCAGTGCCGCGCTATCCAGTTCTGTGCGCGGCGTTCACGCCGCGTTTTGGGGAACCTTCCCCGCCCTCCCCTGTCTCCACGCGCTCTATGTCTAAACCACACCCACGCCCACACTCTCGTCTCGTGCGCGGACTCGCAGCCCTGCTCTGCGCCCTCGCGCCTCTTGCTGCGCCGCTTGCCGACGCCCAAACACCCACGCCGCCGCCAGCGCTCTCCGCCCCGACCGAGGAAAACGCCTACGTCCTCCCTGCCACCGTCGCGGGCGTCCAGCAGCCCATCGTCCCCCTAATCGGCACATGGCAATTCCAATTTGCCCCCGACGGTAAATGGGCAGACATCCGTGTGCCGAGCGAAACTGCCATGCAGGGTTTTGCCATCGAGCACAACAAACCCTACCGCTATAAAACCACCGTCACCATCCCCGCCGACTACGCGGGCAAGCGCGTTTTTCTCCGCTTCGACGGCGTGTATAGCCACGCCCGCCTCTCGGTGAACGGCACCTTCCTGCGCGAACACCACGGCGGCTTTACCCGCTGGGAGACCGACATCACACAACACGTCAAACTCGGCGAAAAAAATGAAATCTTCCTTGAAGTGACCGACCGCGCCGACGAAATCTCTTACGCCTCTGGCTACGCGCACCACCCCATCGGCGGCATTTTGCGCGATGTCCGCCTGTTCGCACTTCCGCAAACACACCTCTACGACTTCTATACAGAGATACAACTCGACTCCCAATATAAAGACGCCGTGCTAAAAATAAAATACGCCCTCGCAAACCCCACCCCCGACTCCACAGTAGAATACAAACTCACAAGCCCCGACGGCAAAGAAGTGCCCCTCACCCGAAACGTCTTCCCGCTAACCCCCGACAAAAAAGGTGCCCGCGAAGACATTCTCCTCGTAAAAGACCCTTTGAAATGGGACGCCGAACACCCCAATCTATACGGGCTAACCGTCACACTAAAAAAAGGAAATAAAACGATAAGCCACTTTGTTAAAAAAGTCGGTTTTCGCGAAATAAAAGTCAGCAAAGAGAAACTATTGGTCAACGGGAAACCCGTTAAATGGCGCGGTGCCGACCGCCACGACGTCCACCCACAGTTTGGCCGCTCGACAACTCCCGAATTTGATAGACTCGACGCCAAACTGTTCAAAGAAGCGAATATGAATTACGTCAGGACATCGCATTATCCACCCACAGAGGCATTTGTGGAGGCTTGCGACGAATACGGCATCTACGTCGAATGCGAATCCGCTGTTTGTTTTGTTAGCACACACCGCCCCTCGCACTACAAAAGCGAGGGCAATTCCCAAAATAAACCAGAGTTCAGAGAACGCTATCTTTTGCAATTTCAAGCAATGATAAAAACATTTCGCGGACACGCCTCTGTGGCACTGTGGTCGCTCGGAAACGAAAGTGCTTACGGCTCCAACTTCCAAGCCTGTTACGACTGGCTAAAATCCGTGGACACCACCCGCCCTGTTATTTTTAGCTACCCCGGACAAAGCCCCGCAAAAAATAAAATCTACGACATCCTAAGCATACACTATCCCGACATCAACGGCAACGGCGGACAATACGGCCTGCGTATTAAAAACTTCCAAGGTTACGGCATTCCCGTCGTCTCCGACGAGTGGGCACACCCCGCCTGCTACACCTACTCAACCCTGCAACACGACCCCAATATCCGCGAGTTCTGGGGACAATCCTTAGATAAAATGTGGAAAGGCGTCTTCGCCTCGCCCGGCGCATTGGGCGGTGCCATTTGGGGCTTCGTTGACGACACCTTTATGCTACCCGTCCCCAAAGAAGGAAAATCGTGGTGGTTAGGTCTTGGCCAAAGCCAAAAACCAAGAAACATCCTCGGCAATTGCACAGGCTACGGCGAATGGGGAATAGTTGACGTCTGGCGTCGCAAAAAACCAGAGTTCTGGTCAACAAAAAAAGCATACTCCCCCGTCCGCTTGGCAAAAACAACAATAACAGATTTCCGCGCCGGAGAAGAAATAAAAATACCCGTGGAAAATCGTTTCGACCACACAAACTTGAATGAATTGAAAATTGCTTGCATATATTACGCATCAGATATACGAAAAGAAGGAAATCTTGAACGATTTTCCGTGGAGGCGCCTTCCGTCGCGCCGCATGAAAAAGGCGTGATAACTCTCCCCGCCAAGAACTGGAAAGAAGGACAAGAAATCGTCATATCTTTCCGCACCAAAAATGGTTTGCGAGTTGACGGAGAAAAAATCATCATCGGCAAGCAAAAAATTACGCTCCCAGAAACTCGCGCCACCGCGCCCTTGCAAGTGACAGAAGACGCCGATAAAGTTGTCTTCAAAGGCGAAGTATTTGAAGTGCCTTTTGACAAAAAGACTGGCTTGCTCGGCAAAGTTCTTGCTGGTAAAGAAGTTGTTATCGAAAATGGCCCTTTCCTAAACTTGGACATCGGAGGAAATCACGTGAGCAACGACAGCCAATGGAAGAAAAAATCTTTTGCGTGGGCGTGGAAAGACGGCGTCGCAGAAGTCAACCTCGAAGGCACTTACGGCAAACTCGAAGCGAAAATCAAAATAAGTGTTTTCCCGTCGGGAAAGTTGGTTTTTGATTTTCAAACATCAGGAGAGCAGAGAGGGAAACTCCGTGAAAGTGGTTTGAAGTTTTATCTCTCTGATTGGGCAACAGCGGTGACATGGAAACGAAACTCCTATTGGAGCACTTATCCTCGCTCCCGCACCTCTAACTTTGCAGGCAATCTTGGACATGCCTCTCTGAAAAAAGTCGAAAAGCCACCCTACGGCGAAAGGCCAAAAACATCATGGCAAGACGACGCCTACAATTATTATTATTGGGCAAACGCTGGCGCGAACAGTAAGAACCCGCTAAGCAATACCGCAAAAGGAATGAAAGAAAATATCTGGTATTACCAGCTGGGACGCACTGACAATGATCACGTTGGCTTGGCAGTTGTTTCCCCTGATGCCTCGCTCGCTTGTCGTTTAAGCCGTCGTTCCGACGAGCAACTCATTCTCCACGTGAACTCTCGCTGGGACTACCCAGAAATCGGCTGGGGCAACTACAGCAAAAACCTCCGCCCCTCGCCAAACACCGGTTCACTAACCCTTATCCTCGCCCCACGCTCGAAAAAGTAATAAGAAGAAGAGTGAATAAAAATAACGATTTAGAAACCACGGATGAACACGAATAGACACGAATAATCCTAAATACGGCAGAGGTGGGATGTGAGGAACCGCAGATGACGCAGATGGACGCAGATAAAAAAAGGCGGGTGGACGGAGTTTCACACAGAGGCACAGAGCCACAGAGGAGCACAGAGGAAAGGGGAAATCTAAAGGGCACTCCTAAAAATAAATCTGCATGTCCGAAAACAACGATGCTTTTCGTCCCGTAGGGACGGGATGTCGGTAGCACGGGGTTTCAACCCCGTGTTCGCGATCCCCCCGCGTCGCGTCCCGTAGGGACGCAACCCGTGTCTGCTTCGGTTGTTGCGTCCCTACGGGACGCGGGTGTGGGGGTGGCATTTTCACGGGACTAAAGTCCCGTGCTACCGACATTTCGTCCCTACGGGACGGGAGATGCACCAACCCAAAATTTATTTTTAGGAGTACCCTAAAATATCTGCGGTTTCTGCGTTATCTGCGGTCTAAAATTGGGGAGGCGACGGGGTGGGCGTGTGAGTGCGGACACACGCCTGCCACCAGCATCTCGGCGGGGGTCG
>JAITPT010000314.1 GCA_031289285.1 Puniceicoccales bacterium | reverse complement strand
TCCCCTCTTGAAACTTCCCCGCCCCACGCTTGTTTCCTCCTGTCATGCGTCCGCCTCCTTCCCAAAAACAACAACCACAGTCCGGTGCGCCGGTCGTCCAAGTCATCCGTGTCTCTGGTGGCGCAGGGGCGCGGGTGGTGGGCTTCCTTGTGTTCCTGCTCGTGCTCGGCGCGGCGGGAGTCTTCGTCGCCTACCGCCTCAAAGAAAACTCGAAGGCACCGCAGGAAATCGCCGCCGCTGGCGACTCCGATTTCCGCGCCGCGACTTCTGCCGAGGCGGGCATCCCCGCAATCATCTATGACCCCGAGACCGACGGCGAACGCTCCCCGCCCGACTACACCGAAGACACCAGCGTCGCCGAATCTCTCGCCGCGCTCAACAAGCTCGACGACGAAATCAACCGCGAGCCGCCCAAGGCCGCGCTCGCCGCTTCCGCCGCCGCCAACGCCGCACTCAAAGCCCCCTCCGCCAAACCCGACGACGAGGGCCTCGGCCTCGAAGGTTCGCCCAAGATCGTCCGCAAAACTATTCGCAACCCCAACCTCTCCGCCAAAGACAAATTCGCCCTCAAAAAATTACCGCCAGAGCGCATCGTTGACGTGCTCATCGTCTATACCGTCACCGCAAAGTTCGGCTTCGGCGGCCCGCGCGGGATGCTCGCCCGCGCCAACTGGTTCGTCGCCGGAGCGAACGCCTACTACGCCTCGCACAAGGTCAACGGGATGCTGCGGCTCGTCGGTTTCGTGCAGGCCGACTACGTGGACAACGACACCCGCGCCGACTTGCACAACATCTCACGCGGCGTCGTGCGCTGCGGGCGAGACTCCATCGAAGACCTGCGCCGACGCACAGGGGCGGACATCGTTTGCCTCATCGGCACACGCGGCGGCGGCGGGCTGGCGTATATGCCCGGGCAGTTTTGCGTCGTCAAAAAAGGCCGCGGCCCAGGCGTCTTCACCCACGAGATGCAGCACACCTTCGGCTGGAAACATAACCACGGCGAAAACCTCTGGCAGGTGGAAGCCGCCTTCCCGCGCAGCGCCGGACACCGCCAGACCGTCATCCCCCAAGGCGAACTCTACATCCAGTATCGCGATTCACGTGGCACAAAAAACAAACTCTGACCACCGAACCCCGCCGGAAAGTTTTTTGAAAAATCCTCTTGCGCCTTTTTTGAAAAACCTTTTCTTCCCCCGCCTTTTCACTTCCAAGGCCATGCGAACTTTCTCTCAATCCAACGCCGCCGACCGCGCTGATGCCCGCAGTCTGCTCCTTCTCTCTCCGCGTTGAACGCCCCAGCCTCGGAATTGCACACACACATCATTCACAATCCAACAAGCACACAAAGCAAACAGCTACCATGAGCAGAATCGGCAAACTACCAGTCAGCATTCCGGCGGGCGTCAAAGTCTCCGTCGTCGGCCAGACCGTCAACGTCGAGGGGCCGAAAGGCAAACTCGGCAAAACGTTCTCCCCCGTCGTCGCCATCAAGGTTGACGGCGCGGCACTCACAGTCACCCCCGTCGAGCAAACACGCTTCGCGGGTGCCATGCACGGCACCGCCCGCGCCATCATCAGTAACATGGTGAAAGGCGTCACGCAGGGTTACTCAAAAAAACTCGAAATCGAAGGCGTCGGCTTCAAAGCCATCCTCAAGGGGAACGTCCTCGACCTCGCACTGGGTTACTCTCACCCAGTCCTCTACCCGATACCCGCCGGTATCACGGTCAACATCCAAGACGGAACCAAGGTGGAAATCACCGGTGCCGACAAGGAAATCGTCGGCAAGGTCGCCGCCGAGGTGAAGGCCTACTATCCGGTCGAACCCTACAAGGGCAAAGGCGTCCGACTCGTCGGGCAGTATGTCCGCCGCAAGGAGGGCAAAAAGACCGCGTAAGCGCAGCGCAAACATCCGCGCTCGCCGCCACTCAAATCGCAACCAACCGCTTTTCCAAATCATCATGAACAAGACTCTCAAAAAATTCGAACTCGCGCAAAAACGCCACTGGCGCATCCGCAAAAAAGTCACCGGCACCGCAGAGCGCCCTCGCCTCAGCGTCAAGTTTTCTAACCTGCACATCTACGCGCAGGCCATTGACGACACGGTGGGAAAAACCCTCATCGCCGGAGCAACAACGCAAAAAGACCTCCGCGACCAAAAAATCCGCCCCAACAACGACGGCGCAAAACTCTTCGGAAAAACCGTCGGCGAAAAAATCAAAGCCGCCGGAATCAACTCCGTCGTCTTTGACCGCGGCGGACGCCGATACCACGGAACCGTCAAAACCTTCGCCGACGCGGTGCGCGAGGCAGGCGTCCAATTCTAAAACACAACACAACCCGAAATAATTTCACGATGTCCAACGAACAGGAACCAATTCCCGAAACCGCCGCGCCCGCCCCAGAAGCCGCCGCACCCGCCACGCCCGCAGCCCCCGCTGCGGAAAGATCCGACGCGGGAAGAAACAACCACGGCAGACCGCCACGTGACGGCGGCGGCATGTCGCGCCGCGACCGCCGCCCCCCGCCGCGCAGCTCGCGCAGCGGAGATAATCCCCCCGCCGCAGACGGCAGCACGCCCGCGCCCGAAGCCGCCGCTCACGAGCCGCGCCGCGAACGCCGTGGCGACCGCCGCGACAACAGAGGCGGGCCAGGGGGCAACCGTGGCCGCCCAGGCGACCGCCGTGGACGCCGCCGCGACGGCCCATCCGCCGACCTCTCCGCCAACGAATTTACCGACAAGGTCGTCAACGTGAACCGTTGCGCCAAGGTCGTCAAAGGTGGCCGCCGCTTCAGCTTCGCAGCACTCGTCGTCTCTGGTGACGGCAAGGGGCGCGTCGGGCTGGGCTTCGGCAAAGCC
>JAITPT010000285.1 GCA_031289285.1 Puniceicoccales bacterium | reverse complement strand
GGCCGTCTGCGGCTTGCGCTTTCCGCTCCACGCACCGCAAGGTGCGCGGCGGGAAAGCGCAAACCGCATCCGCCTCAAAATCTTGCGCAAACCCATCCCGCTGAACTGCCGTTCTTAGGATTATGAAGCTGCGCCTTCAGCGCTACGATACACCCTCCGTTTCAAAGGCTATTCTCTGGCACTCCTAAAAATAAATCTGCATGTCCGAAAACATCGGTGCTTTTCGTCCCGTAGGGACGGGATGTCGGTAGCACGGGGTTTCAACCCCGTGTTCGTGATGCCCCCTCCCACGCCTTGCGTCCCGTAGGGACGCAACCCGTGTCTGCCGCGACTGTTGCGTCCCTACGGGATGCGGGCGCGGGGGTGGCATTTTCACGGAACTAAAGTCCCGTGCTACCGACATTTCGTCCCTTCGGGACGGGAGATGCACCAACCCCAAATTTATTTTTAGGAGTGCCCTCTCGTATTTTGGGCACTACCTGAACGGTATTGACCTTTATCCGGCTTCAGGCGGCGTGTTTTTTGCGAGGAGGGGGAGGGCGGCGGCGGCGGCGATTTCGCCGGCGAGACGTTTGGTTTTGGCTTCGCCAGTGCCACGCTTTTGACCGTCCACCCAAACCTCAATAACAAAGTTGCGCAAGTGCGGCGGGCCATTTTGCGCAACCGTGCGATACTCAATGCGCTGCCCCTCGTTGGGACGCCCGTCACTCTGGACACACTCCTGCAATTTGCATTTTGCGGAACGACTTTCCGCCACACTTCGCGCCGAACACGCATCACCCATTTCGCCGCCAAACAAACGCTGCGCGACCCGCCGCGCCGCTGGCAAACCACCGTCAAGAAAGACCGCCCCAAAAAACGCCTCCAACATGTCCTCGTGGACAGAGTCGGCCTCGCGGATGCGGCGCATGTCTCCGCTGGGCGCGACAAACATCAGCTTGCCCAAGCCCAGCCGCTTTCCCGCTGCGGCGAGATTTCGCCCGCAGACGACACGTGTCCGCGCATCGGTCAAAAACCCCTCGTCGGCCTCGCCCGCACCCGCCGCCACGTAGAGCGATTCTGCGAGAACAAGGCTGAGCACGGCGTCACCAAGAAACTCCATGCGCTGGTAATTTTCGCAGCTTCCCACCGCCGCGCTCGCGCCGCCCGCCGCCGCGCCGCCACCGTTTTCCCGTCGCCAATGCGTTGCGCTTGGGTGCGTGAGGGCGGTTCGCAGCAGGGCAGGGTTGCGAAAAGTGTGGCCAGTCTGTTGCTCTAAAGCAGCGAACTCCGCCGCCCTTTCGGGGCGGAGGAGTTTTTGCAGGAAAAGCCGGAAACGCTGGAAGCGGGAACGGAGAGACATGCCGGTTTTGTTTGCGCGGCGTGGTTAGCGGTCGCCCCTTGCGCCGGCGCGCGGCATTTTGGGTTTCCAGATGAGCTTGGTGCTGGTCTCGACGTTGGAGGGGGTCGAGCCGCCGGCGTGGACGAGCTTGAGCACCTCCGCAAACTCTTTGTCGCTCGACATGCGGAAGAGCTGGAGCGGGGCACTCGACTCGCCGACTTGGAACGCGAGCGTCGCGCAAAATTCGCCACCGGGCGTTTCGCCCATCGCTATCTCGATGTTGTAGGTGGAGCCAGCGCTGACCTGTATCCACGGTCCGCAGCCGAAGTCTGGCCGCCCGCCGCCGTAGGGAAAGTGGTCGCTGGTGCCGGGCGGTGCCGACTTTCCGCCGTAGGCGTTGATGCCGCCGATGGAGTTGCCGTAGCCCGCGAGGAGCGCGTATTTATTATTGAAACGCACGGCAATCCAGTCGTCCGCCATGCCCACGAAACGGATTTTTCCGCTGATGGGCGAGACGACTTGCCCGCGGTAGTGGACTATCCAGCGGCTGGCTGCGACCTTCACTTGGAAGGATTCGGGTGCCTTCCCCGCGTTGCCGGGCTTCAGGGGCATGAGCACTTGTTGCAGGCTCAGTTTGTTCGGCGCTTTGTAGTATTTTGACAAAGTGCTCTCCTTCATATTTCCGTTAATAAATCTCTTGACAATCTCGACGTAGCCGCCGACGCCCGGGTCGCCGCCGCCGCCGTTGGCACCTTGTTTGCAATCGTAAAATGTGCCGATGAGGCCCGGCGTGCCGAAACCCGACATGCCGAAAAGCGACACCATGTTGCGCCCGTTGCCGCGCCCCGGGCCGATGCCCGTGCCGATGCCACCGCCCGCGCCGCCACCAAATCCCTTTGAGCTGGCACCCATCGGGCTGCCCGATTCCAGCGCCATTGTCATCTTCGGCATTTCGGGAAGCGAGACGCTTGATGCGCCTTTGACTGTGAGCTTGGGGACGGTCTTGACGGCACTCTTCGCGTTCTTCGGCTTGATGCGGTGCTCGCTCATGGAAACTTTTTCGCCGCCGGTGCCGCCGCCTGCGCCTGTCACAAACTCGTCTTCGCGTTTCGTCGAGATGGAGATGACGGTCTTGATGACGAGGTAGGCGAGGATGAAAAGGACGAGGTGGACGCCCAGCGAGATGAGGAAACTATCGCCGCCGAACTTTCGCCAGAAACGTTTGAAAGGCGTGTCGGGCGTGACATCGGGAGCGGGCGGCGCGAAGCCTTCTTCGGCGGGGAGCAGGCCAAACGGGTCGCCCATTGCGGCGGCGTCGGGGACTGGGAAACCCGGCGCGACGCCCTGTGGCGGCGGAAAGCCCTGCGGCGGCGGAAAGCCTTGCGGCGGCGGAAAACCTTGCGGCGGTGGGAAGCCTTGTGGCGGCGGGAAACCCTGCGCGGGCGGGATGCCTTGGTTGGGATTGTATGGATTCATATCGGGAAGGTGCTGAGTGTTGCGGTTGTGAGTTTTGATTGTTTGCGACTGGCGCGGCGTCCGGCGTCTTTCTCTGTCTATGTTGTGTCAAACTGTCCTCGGTTTTTCCAGATGAAAAACATCGCGCCGTGCGGCCTCGCACTCCTCAAAACGAAGCACTCGACGGTTTATTAGATTTTTTTGAAAAACTTTTTTCAGGCGCGGGCGTCGGCGTCGGCACGGGCACGGGCGCGGGCTTGGGCTTGCCGACGCCTGCCACCCCTGCGGAAAAAAAACGTTGCCGTCTGCGTGTTTTCCGCTACACCCGCGCCTCCGCGTTTCACAACCGCTTTTGCTGCGTGACCGGACTCGCAAACAGACTCACGAACTCGCTCACGAACTCGCTCGCACCACGACATGCCGCACACCGCCGAAAATGACTCCGCGCCGCCCGCGCCGCCGCTGCCCGTCGCCCTGCTCGACTACGGCATGGGCAACCTACGCAGCGTCGCCCGCGCCCTCGAGAAATGCGGCGCCGCCGTCACCCGCGCCGAGCACCCCAGCGACATCGCCGCCGACATCCGTGCGCTCATTTTCCCCGGCCAAGGTGCCATCGCCGATTGCATGGATTGCCTCAAGCGCACTGGCTTCGACGCGCTCATCCGCGAATGGCTCGCTGCCGACCGCCCGTTCTTCGGCATCTGCCTCGGCCTCCAAGCCCTCTTCGAGCACTCCGAGGAAGGCGGGCGCGACGGCCTCGGTGTCTTTCAAGGCGTCGTCAAACGCTTCCGTTTCCCAGAAGGTTCGCCGCTCAAAGTCCCGCACATGGGCTGGAACACCGCCGCCTTTCTCCCCGGCCACCCGCGCCCCGACGGCGTGTCGCCCGACGGCGACGCCTTCTACTTCGTCCACAGCTACCACGCTGCCGGCGTCGCGCCGGAGCACGTCTGGTGCGAGACGGAATACGGCCTGCGCTTCGCCAGCGGCATCCGGCGCGGCAACTGCTACGCCACGCAGTTTCACCCCGAAAAAAGCCAGGCGAAAGGTCTCCTCCTCTACAGCCATTTTTTGCGAACGGCAGCTGCTGCGCCCGTCTGAAAACAGGCGGGTTTGCGACGACGCCGCTCAGCTCAAACCAAAAACCCAAAACCAAAAAACAACACAAACACCATGCAAGAAATCGAAAAAGCGACACTCCACATCTGCGGAAAAAAAATCGAACTTCCCGTGCGCACCGGCACCGAAGGCGAGACCGCCGTTGACATCTCGCGCCTGCGCGAGCGCGCCGGCGTCATCACGCTCGACAACGGATACGGCAACACTGGCTCCTGCGAGAGCACCATCACCTACATTGATGGCGACCGCAGCATCCTGCGTTACCGAGGTTACCCGATTGAGCAAATCGCGGCCCACTCCGACTTCGTTGAGACCGCCTACTTGGTCATCTACGGCGAGCTTCCCAACGCTGCGCAGCGCGTCACTTTTTCCAACCTCCTCACCGAGAACTCCGCCATCCACGAGCGCATGGTTTATCTCTTCGAGAGTTACCCGCGCGACGCGCACCCGATGGCGCTTCTCTCTGCAATGGTCAACGCTCTTGCCTGCTATTACCCGCACCTCGCGACGAACAATCACGCCCGCGACATCGTGAACTTCGACGAAGCCGCCGCCTCCCTCATCTCGAAAGTGCGCACCATAACGGCGATGGCTTACCGCATGAGTCGCGGTCTGCCCATCATCTACCCGCGCCGCAAACTCCGTTACTGCGAAAACTTCCTTCACATGATGTTTTCCGAACCCTACGACCCCTACGAATGCGAACCTGTCGTAGGTCGTGCGCTCAACCTCATCCTGCTGCTCCACGCCGACCACGAGCAAAATTGCAGCACCTCCACCGTGCGCATGGTCGCCTCTTCGGGTGCCAATCTCTTCGCTTCGGCGGCGGCGGGCGTCTGTGCCCTGTGGGGGCCTTACCACGGTGGCGCGAACCAAGCCGTCATCGAGATGTTGCAAGAAATCCATGCTGAGGGCGACGACGGCTCGCGTTTCATTGCTGCTGCCAAAGCGGGCAAACGTCGCCTGATGGGTTTCGGGCATCGCATCTACAAGAACTACGACCCGCGTGCAAAAATCATTGGCAAATCTTGTGGCGAGCTTCTTGACCACCTTGGCGTGAACGACCCCTTGCTCGACATCGCTCGCAAATTGGAGGCGACTGCTCTCAACGACGGCTACTTCATTGAGCGCAAACTTTATCCGAATGTGGATTTTTACAGTGGGATAATGATGCGGGCGATAGGCATTCCGTTGAACATGTTCACGGTGATGTTTGCCATTGGGCGTATGCCGGGCTGGGTTGCGAATTGGCGCGAAGTCGCGTCAAACAAATCGCGCATTTACCGTCCCCGCCAAATCTACACCGGCCACGCCATCCGTGACTTCATCCCCGAAGAAAACCGAGGGTAAGGCACAATACCGTGCTACCGACATCCCGTCCCTACTGGACGAAACGCAGCAGCGTTTCGGACATGCAGATTTATTTTTGGGCACTCCTAAAAATAAATCTGCATGTCCGAAAACAACGATGCTTTTCGTCCCGTAGGGACGGGATGTCGGTAGCACGGGGTTTCAACCCCGTGTTC
>JAITPT010000220.1 GCA_031289285.1 Puniceicoccales bacterium | reverse complement strand
CGAAATCTTTAGTCTGGTTAATTATTCGGAGAGAGGAAGGGGGGGGGGGACAGGAAAAGGAAGTAGGCATTTGCATCTCAATACTCGATAAACCATGCATTTACAACACTGCCCAATATTTGGGTCATTTGCCGTTTGCGAATTAAAAGGCAGCCATTTTATTACTTGACTCCGATGCGGTTCGTGCAGTTTTCCCGCGCAGTGCCTACCACGTGCCCAACACAAGACTGCACCGACACACGCACCACCAGCATCTGGTAACCCAGCAATCTCGCCCGTGCGGTGCGAATTAAATGGCAGCCATTTTATTACTTGACCCCGATGCGGTTCGTGCAGTTTTCCCGCGCAGTGCCCACCACGTGCCCAACACAAGATTGCACAGACACGCGCACCACAGCATCTGGTAACCTAACAATCTCGCCCGTGCGGTGCGAATTAAAAGGCAGCCATTTTATTACTTGACTTCGATGCGGTTCGTGCAGTTTTCCCGCGCAGTGCCCACCACGTGCCCAACACAAGATTGCACAGACACACGCACCACCAACAATCTGGGAACCCGATAGTCTCGCCCGCTGCGGGACTTTGTTGCGGGTGGGCGGCGGGTCGGAGGTTTCGCTGCGCTACCCTCCCCCCTCCCCCAGTTATGCACATCTTGCACCATGCGGGGCCGACGGCGTCCGAGTTCCCACTCAAAACAGTGAGGAATCTTTTTCATCCTGTTCATCCTGTCAAAAAAGGGGTTGCCGCTTTTTTTAGGGTTACAGCTTGGAGAGTGCTTCACGGGCTTTGGAGATCCAGTCGGCACCAAGAGTTGTGGCGCGGCGGGAAAGGATGTTCTCCGCTTCGCGCCAAAGCGAATACCAGCGAACATCCGGCAATTTGCGGGCATCGGGAGCAGCGGCGTCAAGCCCGTGCGCGGCAGCGACGGCACATTGCCATTCGCGTAACAACATGCGAAGGCGGGCATCGGAGGCAGCGGAATTGCCGAGAGTTTTGAGTTTGCGGAGTGTCTCTCGCAAACGGCGCTTGGCGGCGCGGCGTGGGTTGCGGAGATGCGCGGCAAAACGGAAAAGCGCAAATGTAAGCACTCCGAAAAATGCCAAAACGCTACCCGCCATGAGAAGAGTTTGTGTGTGGTTGGCGGCGGGCGGAACAGCGGTGGTGGGTGCGGGCGGTGGTGGTGCGGGCGGCGGCGTTGGCGCGGGTGGTGTCGGTGTGGGCGTCGGCGGTGTTGGCGCGGGTGGTGGCGGAATCTCCGCAGGCGCGGGTGTGGGGGGCGGTGGACGTGGTGGACTGAGTGGACTTGGTGCGGGCGGCGGCGTTGCGGGTGGCGGCGCGACGGAGTTTTTTGTTGGCGCGGGCGGCGGTGTGGGTGCGGCTTTTTTTGTTGCTGGCGGTGCCGGTGTTGCAGGTGTTGTTGGCGGCGGTGCGGGCTTCGGGGCTTTCGCGATTTCCACGATAAATGTTACTGCGGGGACAATTACGGTTTCGCCGGAGGCGGGGGTCTCGAAGGCGGGAAGCGTGAGCACCGCGCCGACAGGTGCGTCCACTCGCACCGAAAATTCGCAACGAAACGTTTTTACTTGTGCTAAGCCTCCGCTCGCGTTGTCGCTGGGCATGTCTGGCTGCGCGGCGATAATTCGCGGTTTGCCCCATTCGAGGCCTGCGACTTTGGGCGGGACGAGTTTTCTGAAATCTGGTTCGCAGTCCTCGAAGACGAGGCGAAGGGTGTTCTCCGTGCCAGCGGCAAGCACACCGCCAGCGATTTCCCAGCGGGCACTTTGTGCGTCGGCGACGGCGGGCGCGAGTAGGAGTAGCGCGGCGACGGCAAACGCGGGCTTGAAGTGTGCTGTCATGGCGGGGCGTTCACATCGGCAGTGTAGTATTGTTCGCTGACCGCTTCGTGCTTGTCCACCGGCACTGTCGGGTCTGCTGGCGCGTAGAGCATGAACGGAAGCTGCTTGGCGGAGAGCATCGGAGGCGTGTCCGTGAAAACAGTGCCCGTCTTCGGACCACGCGGCAGCGGCGGCAGGAAAAGCCCGCCGAGGATGAGCGCGAGGATTGCGGCGATGATGTGTTTTTTTGTGATGCGGCGGTGGTTGTCGAGTATCATGGCGGTGACGGCGTTGGCGTTGGTGTTAGCCTTGGAGGTGTTGGCGGCGGTGGTGTTGTGTTGGCGGGCGGTGGCGTGGAGCCTATCAGGGCGGCGGAGGCGAAGCCACGCTGGATGATTTTGTTGCCCGGGTAAAGTTTGTTGGCGGTCTCCCAGAGTGTGCGTTCGCGTCCGCGCCATTCGGGCGAGCCGTCCGAAAGTTGCGAGAACGCGTTGGCAAGTGTGGTGAGCGTGATGATGTTTCGCGGCGCAAGTTCGCGCGCTTGTTGTAAGGCGGCGAGTGCTTCCCTCGGCTGACCGCCTGCGCGCAAGGCGGCGGCGCGGGTGAGGTGGAAGTTGTGTTCGTCGGGGGCGTGGCGCAGTGCCTCGTCTGCCGCGAAGAGTGCCTCGCCGGCGAGCTTGCCGCCGTCGGGCAGGCGGATGAACTGGCAGAGTTTCGCGGTGGCGAGCAGGTTCCACGCATCGCCGTTGGATGGGTTGTCGCGGATGGCGGCGAGCGCGTCGTCTTCGGCGGCGGAGACTCTCCACGCCGCATGGGAGCGGAGGGCGTCGCCGCCCGGGGCGGTTGCGCCGCCGACGGTGATGTCCGGCAGCAGGGGCGCGAGGGTCTCGGCGGCGATGGCGGTGAGCTTGGCGGAGCGCAGCGGCGCGAGTGTCCACAGGAGCCAGAGCGTGGGCGCGACGGCGGTGGCGGCGAACAAGGTGTAGCGCACGATGGGACCGGGCGTGGCGTGAAGAGGCGCGAAGTCGGTGACGCGCAGGAGCGAGGCACCGAGGAGTGCGAAGAGGCAGGCGGTGGCGGGCATTGGCCCTGGGTAGTCAACAAGCAGCACGGTGGCGGCGGCGGCGGTGCCCGCGAGCACACTGCCCAGCCACAGGCGGCGGGTGGGCATAGGGGGGCGGTGCGCAAACTTTTCGACGCGATAGCGAGAACCGTTTTTGTCGTGCTTCATGACGACGATGGGTTTCTCGACCGACTCATAAACTGGAGACCGTAGGCAACGCCACGCGGCGCAGCCCCAGAGGCACAGCATCGGCGCAAAGAGAAATAGGCCGCCGACCAGCCCGTGTTCTGCGAAGACCACCAGCGGCAGCGAGCCGGGTGTCGCGGGGTTCGTCGTCCAACGTGCTGGGCGAGAAAACTCGAAGGCCGCCGCGAAGCCGCCTGTCCCCGCGCCTTGCAGGGGCGATTTGCCGAGGCAGTCGCCTGCTGTGCCAGCGAGCGCGGCAGCGTCGCGGGCAGTTTGCAAATCGTCTGAAAAAATTGCCGTCAATGTGCCGACGTCGTTCTGCGCCCACTGTGCGAAAAACACCGCGAGTGCCGCTGCCGCGAGAATG
The DNA here is from genome assembly GCA_031289285.1 of Puniceicoccales bacterium. Classification (GTDB taxonomy): domain Bacteria; phylum Verrucomicrobiota; class Verrucomicrobiia; order Opitutales; family UBA953; genus CALNBE01. Next base: position 2,850 of record JAITPT010000220.1, on the reverse strand, counting down.
AAGGCGATGCGGGCTGGCCATTCGCGTATCACAAAAAACGCCAGCAACGCGCCGCCCACGAAAAATCCGCCGAGGACGCCGAGGTGAAAAGTAGCGAGGATGCCGATGAGCGCGACGAGCGCGAGGGCCGCGCAGAGCCAGCGTTGCCAGTATCTCCAGCGGTAGCCGAACGTGATAGCACAGCAGGGAAAAAATACCATCAGCAGTGCCGCGCCTGCGCCAGCTGTCGAGCCGAAGACTCCGGTGAGCGGTGCTATGTCTTCAGTCTGAAGCCGCCCGATGAGCCACGCGAAGAGGCGGACATCGCGCCCCAGCGAGGCCGCGCACGTCAGGCACACGAAGGCTGCGATGACACCGCCGACAAGCCATTTGAACCACGGGTGCCTTAGGTGGTAGAGCGAGAGGATGAACACGCCGACGACCATGAGGTTGACGATGAGCGAGTGTTCCGCGAGCCAGGGCTTGGGGCTGAAAAAAAAGGAATCGAGCAGCAGCCAAAAAATCCACGGGAGGAAAATAAAAATTCCGACCTGCACACCGAAGCCCTCGTTTGAACGGCGGGCCAGCGTGAACAGGTGGATGCCCAGCGCAATCGCGATGAGGCGTGCGGCGAACGGTAGCGCGTCTGGTGTCATCCCTCCGAAGTTCCACGAGACCCAGAGGGCGAACAGGCCGACGAAAGACAGCACCAGCATATCCAAGTAATGCCCCGGCTCAAATGGTAGCCGCCAAGAATATGTCAGGTGGTTATAGACGGCGGTTAGGCGCGATTGGTAATGTTTCGTGTGAGACATGTGTTGCGTATTTTCCCTTATTTTTGTGCGTAGTTATGAGGGCGTTTTTTGGCAATGACAATGTTTTGAACTTATGCGGCAAGGGAAAACTGTGTTTTTTTACACGGATTTAGCTTTTGGGTGGTGCGGTTGTGCAAAATTTTGGAACAGATGAGTTTTGTGAATTTCCGAAGGTTTAACCTAAGAATGGCAGTTCTTCGGTTTAGGGCAGACGGAGGTGGCGTCGAATGGTGAACGGCGGGGTGCTTTCGGGGGACTTTATGAGAACTTCGCCGTCGTCAAACCAGCGGCGGTAATCGGGGAAAAATGCGTCGCCCTCCGGCTCGGCTTCGACATGCGTCAAAAACAAAACGGCGCACAGGGGCAACATCTCGGCGTAAAGTTGGGCACCGCCCGCGAGAAAAAGTTTTTTCTCCGGCTCCACCGCCAGCACCTGCGACCAGTCAGACAACCAGTAAAGCGAAGTGGCGCTGGAGGGAGGGGAGGGCAGTGGGGCAGGGACGGCGGGAGCGGCGGGCGTGGGCGCGGGGGGCACCATGTCCAGACTGTCCATTACGTCCACGCCGCCCACCGAGGCAACGGGTGGTGTTTGTCGGCTGAGCACGATGGTTGTCCGATTGGGCAAGGGGCGTCCGATAGACTCAAATGTTTTGCGCCCCATGAGGAGCACATGGCCGATGGTGGTTTGTTTGAAAAATTTGAAGTCCTCTGGCAAGCGCCACGGAAGTCGGTTTGCGCAGCCGATGACTCTGTTTTTTGCCATTGCCGCGATTGCGTAAAGCGGGCGCGTTAACGGCGGGACTTCTGTTCCCGCACTTGGTTTTTCAAATTGGCTCATCTGGGGTTTTCATAGTTTCGTCTCTTTTTCCGGCAACCTCGAAACTCTCTCCGCCTTCTCGCTCTTTGCCCTTCGCGCTTCATATCTGCGTCGTCGGTGGAAAAAAACGTTTCCCTTCTCATCGCGTTTCTCAATGAGAATTGGTCTTGGGGGGGGGGCTCGGAGAGTTCCGTGGGTCGCCTTTTGCCCTTTTGGAGTGCGGTGGCAGAGGGCGCGGAGTTCATCTCCGCGCCCGCCGACACCGCTTTCGAGGCGGCGGGAGACTCCGCGACAGTCCCGCAGACTGCTAAGTCTGCTGCGTGTGCATGAAGCACGCATCTGAAGAGCCGCTATGCTCCAAACAACTTAACAGTCTGCGATACGAGCGCGACGGAACACACTGGTAATTGTGAAGTTGCGGCGGCGGCAAAAGTGTTGTTGGTGCTGCTTCCTCGTTCTGCCACTGCACTCAATAAGGGTGGTGCGCATTCAGCCCGTGCCGACCGGAAAATCGGGAGTCAAATGAAAAAGCGTCTGGCACTTTATTGTGTGTCGTGAGATTGCGGCGGCGGCAAAAGTGGTGTTGGTGCTGCTTCCTCGTTCTGCCACTGCACTCAATAAGGGTGGTGCGCAGCCAGCCCGTGCCGACCGGAAAATCGGGAGTCAAATGAAAAAGCGTCTGGCACTTTATTGTGTTTCGTGAGGTTGCGGCGGCGGCAAAAGTGGTGTTGGTGCTGCTTCCTCGTTCTGCTACTGCACTCAATAAGGGTGGTGCGCATTCAGCCCGTGCCGACCGGAAAATCGGGAGTCAAATGAAAAAGCGTCTGGCACTTTATTGTGTTTCGTGAGGTTGCGGCGGCGGCAAAAGCGGGGTCGGTGCTGCTTCTTCGTTCTGCCACTGCACTCAACAAGGGTGGTGCGCATTCAGCCCGTGCCGACCGGAAAATCGGGAGTCAAATGAAAAAGCGTCTGGCACTTTATTGTGTGTCGTGAGATTGCGGCGGCGGCAAAAGTGGCGACAGTGCCCGTTTTTCGCCTGCCACGGCACTCCGTAAGTGTAGTGTCTCCTAACTCGCTCGACAAAAACCGAGGTGTATGTTTTTTGACGTGTATGTCACGCCCCATACGCACACTTGCACTCACACCTGAACAACGCGCCGAGCTTGAAGCATTGGTGCGCAAGAGCACTTCGGAGCAACGCATGGTCAGGCGAGCGAAGATCGTTTTGCTGCGAGCGGA
>JAITPT010000191.1 GCA_031289285.1 Puniceicoccales bacterium | reverse complement strand
TGTCTTTGGAGGACTTCTTTTTCGGAGTCTCCGAAAAGGAACTCCGAGCCGGTAGTCCGCGATATGCAGTGATAGACTGCTGACTCCTCATGCGAGAGGAAACGATGTTGTCTTGCCATAATGATTAGGTTGGTTGGTTAGGTTGACGGTGAAGGCGGGAAAGGTTGGGCAAAGAACGAACGAGTGCAAACAAAAAAATGTCTGACCCTTTATTGGGGGGGCACAGAAAAAGCGGCGATTTACCGCCGCTTTTTTTGGGGTTAGATTTTTACGACCCACTTGTGCTGGCCAGAACCAACTTCGAGGGTCTTGTTTTCGTAGGGGATGGTCACAGTGGCTGTGGTGTTGGCAGGGACAGTCAACTCAAGAGTGTAAGTCTTTTCGGCGGAGTCTATGCGCCACGAGACACTGATTTTTCCCGTGATGGCGTGGTAACTGCCCTTGGCCCATGTGAGGTCACCACCGGGGAGAGGCTTCACAATGAAGTGACGCCAGCCGGGACTTTTGGGGTCAAGCTGAATGCCAAGGATGTTTTCATACATCCACTCACCAACCGCACCGAGCGAATAGTGATTGAAGGAATTCATGCCCGCACTCTGGAAACCACGACCTTTCACATAGCCGTCCCAGCGTTCCCAAATCGTCGTGGCACCATTGTCTATGCTGTAAAACCACGAGGGGAAACGGCGGCTGAGGAGGAGGCGGTAGGCGACATCAGCATAGCCGTTGGCGGCGAGTTCCTTCATCATCCAAATCGTGCTGTGGAAACCGGTGGAGAGACGCCAGTCGTAAAACTCAAGCTCCTTCACGAGGCGTTTGGCGGCGTTGGCGCGAAGCTCGTCGGGGATGAGACGCAGGGCGAGCACCATTGCGTAAGCACCTTGGTTGTCGCCAGCGATTTTGCCATCGGGCGCGACATACTGCTTGTTGAAGGCGGCTTTGATACCGTCGGCGAGCTTGCTGTATTTTTCGTAGTCGGCGGTTTTGCCGAGGACTTTTGCGGTCTGCGCCGTCAGGTAGGCGGAGTAGTAGAAATAGCCAGTGGCAAACGCTTCTTTCGGAATCTCGGCACCTTTGCGCGGATAGGCGTCGGGCGGACGGCGGAAAGTCGAGCCGTGGAGCCAGTCGCCGAAGTCGTGCCCGCGACCTTTGCGCCAGAGCAGGTCTGGGTTGTTGCGGTGAACGAGGTCAACAAAGCGTTTTATGGAGTCGAGCGAGTCGCCGAGGAGACGGGCGTCGCCGTAGTTTTCATAGACGCGCCACGGGACGACGACACCGGCATCCGCCCAGCCCGGGGCACCGACAAAACCGTTGTTTCCGTTGCGCGGGGCGATGTCGGGGAAACGTCCGTCGGGGTGCTGGTCGTCGCGAATGTCGCGGCACCATTTTGTGTAGAACGCGGCCATGTCGAGGTTGTAGATGGCGTTTTGTGCGAAGACTTGTGCGTCGGCCATCCAGCCCTCTCGTTCGTCGCGTTGTGGGCAATCGGTGGGGATGGAGACTTGGTTATCCCACTGCGACCAGCGGATGTTTTGCCAGAGTTTGTTGATGTCTTTGTTGGAGGACTCAAACGCGCCGGCGATGGGCATCGCGGAGGTGATGACGACGCCGATGAGGTTGGCGGCGTCGGGTGCTTTGGAGAGACCTTCGACTTGCACGTAGCGGAAACCGTGGAACGTGAAACGCGGTTCGTAGGAAATCGTTTTTTCGTCGGCGGGGACGTAGTGGTCGTCTGGGTGCGAGGCGCGGAGGTTGGCGCGGTAGTAGGAGCCGTCTTCGTTGGTGATTTCAAAATGCCGGAGTGTGATTTGGCGTCCCGGATTGTAGGGGAGGGTCAGGCGGCACCAGCCGACGATGTTTTGCCCGAGGTCGAAGATGTAGGCACCTTCTTTGTTGGGTGCTTTATAGACGCGCACGGGGCGGATTTCTTGGATGACGGCGACAGGCTCGTTCATCTGGGCGACGAGAACCTTGCTCGCTTTGTCGTTCTCCCAGACGGTTGCGGTTTTCCACGCGGAGTCGTCGTAGCCTACGAGTTCCCAGCCGGTTTTAATTTTGGCGGCGGTGAACGTTTCGCCTCCGTAGATGGAAACCTTTGAGCGCGGGCCTTCTTGTAAAAACTTCCATGAACCGTCGGTCGCGAAAACTTCTGTTGAACCGTCGGTGTAGGTGACGCGGAGTTGGGCGAGGAACTTGCGGTGTGTCCCGTAGAAGCCTCGGCCCGGGTGGCTCCAGATGCCGCCTGCATACCAGCCGTCGGAAAGCTCGACGGCGAGGGCGTTGGTGCCAGCTTGGAGGAGCGCGGTGACGTCGTCGGTCTGGAACAATGTGTGTTTATCATACACGGTGCGTTCGGGGGCGAGAAGGCGTGTGCCGACTTTTTTGCCGTTGATGCGCAGGTCGTAGAAACCGAGGGCGGAGGTGTGGACGTAGGCTTTGGCGACGGGTTTGGTGACTTTGATTTCTTTGCGCAGGTAGGGGCACGGCGGGAGGTTGTCGTAGTAGCTGCGGCCTTTTTTGGCGGCGGGAGAATCCGCCGGTTCGCCTATCCATTTGGCGGGTGCCCAGTCTTCAGACGTGAGCGGGCCGGTGGTGAACACGGCGGCGGGCGACCACGCGGAGACCTCGCCGGCTTCGTCCCAGACGCGGATTTGCCAGTGGTAGGAGGTGAAGGGGTTGAGGGCTTTGATGGCGAGCGGGATTTGGTTGGTGTCGCTGCCGGTGATTTTGCCGCTGCCCCAGACGGGCGAGGCGAAGTCTGCGTCTTTTCCGGCGAGCGCGGTGGCGACGCGGATTTCGTAGGCAGTCTGTTTTTTGTTTTTTTCGCCAGACGGGGAAGCGAGTTCCCAGCTTAGGCGCGGGCTTTGGATGTCTATGCCGAGAGGCGAGTCGAGGTATTCGACGCGGAGACGCTCGGTGGCGAGTGGACTGGCAAGCGCCGTTGCGGCGGTTGCGAAAAGCGCGGTGAGCGCGAACGGTAATTTCATGAGTTTTGTGTGTTTGGTTGCGAGTGGAGTCAGAGTAGTGACGGAGCGAGGGGACAGCGGGACGGCGGGGAAAGTTCCGTGGCCTTCACAGCGGGGCGGGGCAATCGAGGGAGCAGGCGATGGTGCGCACCAACTCCAACTCTGCTGGCTCAATCACGCCGTCGGCCTCGGCGGCGGCGGCGACGGCGGCGAGGATTTGGCCTTTCTCCGTCGGCGGGAGTTGCGCGAGAGCGGCGAGGGCGGCGTCGAGGCGGCGGAAGTTGCACTCCTCTACGGGTAACAGGCGCGGACGCCCGGCGAGCGCGGGCAAACGGCCACTCGCTGCCACGAAGACATTGGCGACGGTGAGGGTGCGGGGTTTTCCGGCGCGGGCGACAAATGAGAGGAGCACGCTGGCGGCGTCGCCGCACTCTGCGGCGGAGAGCTTGCGCGAGGCGGCGGCGCGGCGCGGGTTGCGCAGGGCGGCGATGTGGTGGCGCAGGAGCCGCAGCAGGGCGTATTCAAAAATGGAAACGCGCCCGTCGGCGTCGGCGAGTTTCTGTGCGATTTCGAGGAGGCGGTCTTGGTCGGCGGGGGTGAAGGCGGAGAGCGAGCCGAGGGCGATTTGCAAAAGGGGCAAGCGCAGGAGCGGGTCGAGGTCGGCAAATCTGGCGAGCAGAGCGGCGTCGAGCGCGCCGGTTTGTAGGATGGTGTTTTGGCGGGCGCGGACGGCGGGGGCATCGTCGAGCAGGAGACCGAAAATGATGGTGGCGGCGCGGGCGGGGTCGCGGGCGGCGGCGCGGAGGTCGGACGGAAGCTCGTGGGCGATGGCGGCGGCGCGGGAGATTTGCCCGTCGCCGAGTGTGCCGATGGCGGACATGAACGCGGCGGGGGCGACTGCGCCGCGTGTGAAGCCTGCGGCACCCAGCGGCGTGGCGTGGCGGGCGGTGGAGCCGCCGAAGCCGAAGCTGTCGTCATCGTCGTCATCATCGTCGTCGGCAGTGGCGGCGTTGGCAGCGGCGTTGACGTTGGCGGCGGTTCGTGCGGGTGTGTTTTTCGCGGCGTGTTTGAAATCGTAAGCGGGCACGACGGCCTTGATGCGTCTCTCTAAGGGCGGGTGTGTGGCGAAGAGGCTGTCGAAAAATCCGCTGAAACTTTGTGCGAAAAAGAAGTGGCTGATTTCGCCGGCGCTTGGGTTTTCTATCGTGGAGCCGGAGGAGGAGACGCGGATGCGGTTGAGGGCGTTTGCCATCGCGAGCGGGTTGCGCGTGAACTGCACGGAGGAGGCGTCGGCGAGGAACTCGCGTTGGCGCGAGACGGCGGACTGGATGAGCCGCCCGAAGAAATAACCGAGGTAACCAGCGACGATGACGCCGATGCCGATGAGCGGAAGAATGTTTCCCTTTTTGCTGTTGCTGCCGCCGCTGCAACGCAGGAGCACACGCCCGACAATCGTGAGCGCGAGGATGCCGAACAAAATCGCGGCGAGCCGGATGTTGAGCCGCATGTCGCCGTTGAGGATGTGGCTGAACTCGTGGCCGACGACCGCTTGCAACTCCTCGCGGTTAAGCTGCTCGAGCGCACCCCGCGAGACCGCCACCACGGCGTCGGCGGTGTTCAGGCCAGCGGCGAAGGCGTTGATGCCGCCCTCGTCGTCGAGCACATAGACACGCGGCACGGGGACGCCAGAGGCGAGCGACATCTCCTCGACGACGTTGACGAGGCGCCGCTCGGCGGGGCGCGTGGTGTTGGCAGGGATGCGCCGCCCGCCCATCATCTCGGCGACGGCGGGGCCGCCCGATGCGAACTGGAACCATTTGTAAAGCGAGGTTAGCCCGATGAGCAGGCTGACGCCGAGCAGCGTCCAGAGGGCGACTTCGGGGTTCCACCATTTCTGGAGCGCGGAGGTCTGCATCTGGCGCGGCGGCTCGGGGCGACGTCCTCGTGCGGCGTCGCGCAAAGAGTGGGCAGGGTGGAGGCGTTGTTCTGGCGCGAGTTCGCGGATGCCCGTCGCGTGGAACCCGACCATGATGAGCGCATAGACGCCGACAGCGACGCCGAGCACGGCGAGCGCAAATAAGAGGACGAGCCAGCGGGTGCGTGTGCGGGCTTGCGACTGGGCGGCGAAAAAGTTCATGGCAGAAAGTTCAGCGCGAAAAGTTCAGCGCGAGGGTTTATCGCGAAATCAGAACTTCACCTTGGGTGCTTCTTTTTCGGAGGCGTCGGTGATTTGGAAAAGCTCGGCGGGCAGGAAGCCGAACGCGCCAGAGAAGATGACGGCAGGGAAGGTCTCGCGGGCGGTGTTATAGGTCATCACGGAGTCGTTGTAGGCTTGGCGCGAGAAGGCGACCTTGTTTTCCGTGGAGGTCAACTCCTCGGAGAGTTGCGCCATGTTTTGGTTGGCTTTGAGGTCGGGGTAACGCTCGACAACGACCATGAGGCGCGAGAGCGCACCAGCGAGACCGCTCTCCGCGCCGGAGAGGTTGCGCATGGCTGCGGCATCGGCGGGGTTGGCGGCAGCACTCTGCGCAGCACCAGCGGCGATGTTGCGAGCCTTGACGACGGCCTCCAGCGTCTCGCGCTCGTGTTTGAGGTAGGCTTTCGCCGTCTCAACCAAATTGGGGATGAGGTCGTAGCGGCGCTTAAGCTGCACGTCAATTTGCGCGAAGGCGTTTTTGAAGCCGTTGCGCAGCGCGACGAGGCGGTTGTAGAGGCTAGCCGCGTAAAGCAGGACGAGAACAAGGATGCCGAGCAGAACGAAGGCCGTGATGGTGCCGCCAGAGATGCCGAAGCCAGCGGGTGCGGCAGGGGCGGCGGGTGCGGCAGGCGCGGTGAGTTGAGCGAGGAGAGCAAGTGGTGTTTCCATGCGGCGGATGTTTGGCGGCACGGCGCGACGCGGGCAAGGATTTTTCAGGGAGACAATGGAGCGACGGGCGGCGAGTGACGGGATGTTTTTTTATTTCAAAAAAGCGGTTGACATTGCTGGGGCGTTTCGTTGTCTATCGCGCTTTCCCGTGCGGAGAGGTGGCTGAGTGGCCGAAAGCGGCGCTTTGCTAAAGCGTTGTAGGGACAAAAAACCCTACCGGGGGTTCGAATCCCCCCCTCTCCGCCATTTTTGTTTTTTTGAGGGCAATAACCCCGCGCCCCGAGTCACGCGAATAGGACGAGTAGGACGAATAGGTCTTATAGGACGAATAGGTCCTGTGGGTCTTATGAGTCTTGTAGCTGCGATTACAACGGCAGCAGTGCCCGTCCGAGCAGGCGCAGTTTGTCCCAGCTGTTGATGCGCGGACGCCCGCTCACGGTGTCGAAATCGCGGGCGCGGATTTTTCGCAAAATGGTGGTGCCGCCAAGCCAAGTGGCGCGGATTTCCAACGACAGCGGGAAACGCAGCGCGGCAGGCAACGGGCGACCTTTCTCGAAGAGTGCCTGCGTGCGCTCCACGTTAAACCGGATGCACTCGCGCAGCTGCGGCGAGGCTTGCGCCGCGCCAATCGCCTCCGGCGTGGTTCCAAAACGGGCGAGGTCTTCCAGCGGCAAATACACCCGCTTGTCTTTTTTCCAATCTACCGCCGTGTCTTGCCAAAAGTTGGCAAGCTGGAGTGCCGTGCAAATCGCGTCGGACATGGCGAAGCGCTCCGCATCGCCGTAGCCGTGCAGCAAGAGCACGAGACGCCCGACAGGATTTGCGCTGCGGCGACAATAATCGAGCACCTCGGCGAAGTCGGCGTAGCGGCGTTTGGTGACGTCTTGGGCGAAGGCGGATGTGAGGTCGAGGCAGAGTTGGGGCGGGATAGCGAAACGGCGGAGCGTGTCGCCGAGGGCGAGAAAAATCCACTCGCTTTGGGGGTCGGGCGCACGTCCGGCTGCGACCGCGAGGCACTGTGCATCCATTTCGCGCAACGCCGCGAGGCGAGCTTCCTCGGAGAGCGCGGGGGCGGGGGAGGGCGTGTCGGTGGCGGCGTAGCCTTCGTCGGCGATGTCGTCGGCGGTGCGTGCGAAGGCGTAAATGGCGGCGACATGTGGGCGCAGGGCGCGGGGGACGAGTCGCGCCACGGGAAAGTTTTCGTAGTGTTCGCGGGCGAGTTTTTCGCAACGGGCGTAGGATTCGGCGAGTGTCATCGGGTCAAAAATGGAAGTGCGTTTCGCAGCTCGGCAAGATAGGGACACTCCGCACCTGCGCAACGCCGCAACGCCGCCGCCCGATTTTCGCACGTTTTTTTCAGGATGTGCATGTATGCTACGCAGGAGATGCAGTGGTATGTGGTGTGAAACGGCCAAAATCGAATGCCATTTCTCAATGAAAGTCAGTCTTTTGGATTTGTTTCGGTGTATCTATGCAGAACACCTTTTGCTTTATGAGGTGCAGTGCTTACCTGACCGCACCGAACAAAATCGGGAGTCAAGTGAAAAAAACGTCTGGCACTTTATTGGCATTATAGGTATTATTGGAATTATTGGCACTCAATGAAAGTCGGTCTTTGGGATTTGTTTCGGTGCATCTATGTAGAACACCTTTTGCTTTATGAGGTGCAGTGCTTACCTGACCGCACCGAACAAAATCGGGAGTCAAGTGAAAAAACGTCTGGCACTTTATTGGCATTATAGGCATGGTTCCTCGCTACTTTGAGTGGAAGCTCGGACGCCTCCAGCCCCGCATGGGGCGAGATGTGCATAACCGGAGGTGTAGCGCAGCGAAACCTCCGGTCAGCCACGCCCCTGCAACAAAG
>JAITPT010000177.1 GCA_031289285.1 Puniceicoccales bacterium | reverse complement strand
CCCCGCCTCCCCCTACCCCCTCCTCTCTCCAAATAATTAACCAGACTAAAGATTTTGCCATTGGGTCGCAGGGAAACCCGATAATCTCGCCCTTGCAGGGCGTTGTGTGAGAGGTGGCTTTTCTGGGGGGGGGGCGCTGCGCTACACCCCCAGTTATGCACATCTCGCCTTGCAGGGCTAAAAAACAAGAGACCGCGATAAGGGGCATCCGCAATTGCCAATACTCGCGTCCCACTCAAAACAGCGAGGAACCTTTGTTTCTAAAAGAGGATGCAATGGGAAAAAGCGTCTGTCCCTTTTTGATAAAACAGAGAGGAGGCAGGACGGGGGGGGGCGCAAAAATTGCTTTGCTAAGGAGAAAGAGATTTGCAAGCTGCACAGACTTTTTCCAAAACCAACAACCAACACTCTCACCAACCAGACTCAAAAAATGTTCCTGAACTCAAATATACTCTTCGCCCAAACCGCCGCGCCCGCCGCCCAAACACCACCCGCCGCTCAGACGCCGCCCGCTCCGGCACCCGCAGCCGCGCCCGCTCCAGTCGCTGCACCCGCCGTCGCGCCCGCGCCCGCGCCCGCAGCACCCGCGACAGTCGGCGAACAATCGCCATCCCCTGTCTCCACTGGCGCACCCGCTGGTGCCCCAATCGCTGGTGCGCCCGCCGGCACACTCGGCACCGCAGTCGGCACCACGACCACCGGCACCGCTGGCACCGTTACCATTGCTCCCGGCACCGTCGGGCAGGCACCCGCGCCAACGCCGCCAGCGGGCGAAGGGAGCGGGTGGGCAACATTTCTGCCCCTCATACTCCTTCTTGTCGCCATGTATTTCCTCATGCTTCGCCCGCAACAAAAGCGCGAAAAGGAAGTCCGCAAACGCCAGTCCGAAATCAAAAAGGGCGACAACGTTGTCACCACGGCAGGCATCTTTGGGAAAATCGCCGACATAGACGGCGACCGCATCACCCTCCAAGTCAGCGAAAACACCCGTATCAAGTTCCAGCGCGCCGCAATAGTCGGTTTCATCGACGAGAAAAAAGACGAGAAAAAAGAAGACGAGAAAAAGTAATTTTTTGCACAGTTGTCCCGCAGCGGCGAAAACGAATTCAGAACTGCTTTCAAATCAACACACCACGTTTGCTTTTTGGGGAAAGTGCTTTCCTGCTTTACGAGCTGCGTTGGTTCACAACCCCAACGGGGTTTCCCAACAAAGCCACAGGGTTGGCGCGAGGAACGAGTGCCTACCTTGGGTTAGAGGGACACCCCTCCTACAACCCCAACGGGGGTTGCCCAACGTTATGGACATCGGCCCGTTGCAAGGCCGTTGGGCAACCCCGTTGGGGTTGAGGTGTGTGTGGGGGCATTACCCAGGGTAGGCGCTTTCGCGCCAACCCTGGGCTTTGTTGGGCAACCCCGTTGGGGTTTAGACACAGCTACCAGACCCCATCCCAAATACTTTCGACGCTATGGGACAACTGTGAAAAAAAAAGGCAAAAAAATCTATTGACAGCCGCGCACACTTTCTCATCCTCAATCCTTTGTTTTTAACTAAACAATAGAACTATCAACTCACACTCAAACTCAAAACCAACGGTCACGACTCAAACGTCACAACTCACAACTCACAACTCACAACACAAACACACAGTTCACATGGCACTCTACGCAAACATCACAGACTCCATCGGGCGGACGCCGCTCATTAAACTCAATCGGTTGACGGAGGGTCTCAAAGCTGAGGTCTTCATCAAAGCCGAGTTTTTCAACCCGCTCCACAGCGTGAAAGACCGCATCGGGCGTGCGCTCATTGACGCTGCCGAGCGCGACGGGTTGCTCAAGCCCGGCGGCACGCTCGTCGAGCCGACCTCCGGCAACACGGGCAGTGCGCTCGCCTTCGTCGCCGCCGCACGCGGCTACAAGGCCATCCTGACGATGCCGGAGACGATGTCGCTGGAACGTCGCACGCTGCTCAAACAGCTTGGTGCGGAAATCATCCTCACCCCGGGCACCAAGGGTATGCCCGGCGCAATCGCGAAAGCGCGTGAGGTCGCCGAGCAGCTTGGCGCCTTCATCCCGCAGCAGTTTGAAAACCCCGCCAATCCGGAAATCCACCGCAAGACGACCGCCGAGGAAATCTGGGCGGACACCGACGGCAACGTGGACGTGTTTGTCGCGGGCGTTGGCACTGGCGGCACCATCACGGGTGTTGGCGAAGTTTTGAAACAGCGTCGCCCGGGCGTGAAAATCATCGCCGTCGAGCCGGACACCAGCCCCGTCATCGCGGGCTTCAAGGCCACAGGCCAGCCCGGCAAACCCGGTCCTCACAAGATACAGGGCATTGGCGCGGGCTTCATCCCGAAGACGCTCAACACGGAAATCCTCGACGAGGTTCTCGGCGTCTCCGGCGAGAACGCCATCGCGACGGCGCAGGCTGCGGCCTATGCCGAGGGCATCCTCATCGGCATCTCCAGCGGCGCAAATATCTGGGCGGCTCTCGAGCTTGCCAAGCGTCCCGAGTTTGCGGGCAAACGCATCGTGACCGTCGCCACCGACACCGGCGAGCGCTACCTCTCGACGCTGCTTGCCGAGAAGGCCCGCCTCGAAGCCTCCGCGCTTATCGCCGCCTAAGCACCCGCTGGGTTTGCGCAAACTTGCGGGGCTGGCGTTCGTGCCCGCCCCGCTTTTTTTCCCGCTCGCCCGCTCCTTTCCATTCCGCAAAAAATCCTGCTGCCGCTCGTTTTCGTGCGTTGACAGCACCCGCCTCTTTTCGCATTCAACCAACTCCACAACACCTTTCGCATGGCAAACATCAAGTCCTCACAAAAAGACATCCGCAAAACCGCGACCCGCACCGCCGCCAACACGGCCTCGCGAAGCCGCCTCAAAACGCTTTCCAAAAACGCCGCCGCCGCCCTCAAAGGCGGTGACGAAAAAAAGATTGCCGACGCTTCCGCCCTGACGGCGAGCGCCTACGACAAGGCCGTCAAGACCGGCGTTGTCCACAAAAACAAGGCCAACCGAGTGAAGGCCAAACTCGCAAAAGCCGCCGTCAAAGCCAAGGCCGCTACGCCCGCCAAAGCCGCGTGACGTCTGCCCGCCTCCGCAGTTTTTGCCCCGCCGCCCGACGCGCCTATTGCCGCTGTCGGGCGTTGGTGTTTTAGCAAACGCAGAGGAAACCGTTATGCCCGACACTTCGCAAAAATCGCTGGGCTTCCCGCCGCAGAGCTTGGGCGCGGAGCCTGAGCGCTTGCCCGTCCTCTACGTCTCCGCCGACGCCCTCGCGCTCGCGACCACCCCCGCCCCCACCCCCGCCACTGCCGCTACCGCCGCCGTCGCAGACGCCACCGCCGCCGCGCCGCTTGCTGCCGCGCTCTGCGCACGCTACGCCGAAAGCCGCCCCGAGTTTCTCGCGCTTCCGTTTCGCCCGCCCTGCGGCGCGGTCTGGCCTCCCGAAACCGACGTCCACTCTATCGCGGTTTTTGCCGCCCGTGGCGAAGCGCTCGCCCGTTGGCGAAACGCCTTCGGTTCCGACGGCTTCCTCTTCACTTACAGCCTCCTCGCCGCCGACGCGCCCGAGTGCGACATCCCCGACGCCTTTGTCTGCGAGTTGCCCGTTGCGCGGCACACCCGCGAAGTCCGTGCGCTCGTCTCGCGCACGACCGGCAAAAAATCGCGCACCGAGTTTCGCTGTCTCGCCCGTGCGGGGCGTTGGAGTTGGTGGGAGGCGCGGACGAGTTACCCGCGTTTTCACCAAGTCCGCCTCCACGCAGCGGAGAGCGGCCTGCTCGTCGTCGGCGAACGTTTTTACGCCGACGGTGGCGAAATCGCCGCTGCGCAACTTTTGCCCAAGGGGCGTTTGAACAAGGGCGTTTCCCGTCCGCTCCACGACGGCGTTTGCCTGCGTCTCGCCTCGGTGGACTGCGCCGCCGCCGACCCCGCCGCTGGTTTGCTCGTCGCGCCGGAGCCGCCGAAATGGGTGGCCTTGCGCAGACGTCTCGCGCTCGCGAGTGCGTCTGGCCTCACTCCGCCGCCCGCACGCGCATCTTCAGACGCCAGAGATTTTTTGAGGCGGTGATGAAAAGCTCGTCGTGCGCACGCCCGCCGAAGCAGACGTTCGCCGTCCAGCCGCCGGGGACAGCGATGTGCGCAATCTGCACGCCCGCCGCGTTGAAGACGGTGACGCCCTTGCCCGTGAGATAGACGTTGCCCTGATTGTCGAGCGTCATGCCGTCGGAGCCGAGCGGGGCGAACAACTTTTTGCCACGCAGCGAGCCGTCGTCGGCGATTTCGTAGCGGAAGGTCTTGTTGTCGCCGATGTCGGCGATGTAGAGAAATTTTCCGTCGGGTGTGCCGACGATGCCGTTGGGCTGGCGGAGGTCGGTCGCGACACGGCGCGGCGCGGTGCGGTCGGGGGCGAGGTAATAGACGTGTTGGCCGTCTTGCTGGAGTTTGGGCGAACGCTTCCAGTAGGGGCGCGCATACATGGGGTCGGTGAAATAGACGCCGTTGTCGGGGCGCACCCAAAGGTCATTCGGGCCGTTGAGTTTTTTGCCGTCGTAGCCAGTGACGAGCGTGGTGCGGGCGCGGGTGCGCGGGTCAATTTGCCACAGCTCGTTGTCGGCGTCGGAGCACGAAAGGAGCTGGCCGCGCCGGTCAAAGTAGAGACCGTTGGCGCGTCCGGGCGCATCGTGGAAAAGCTCGAGTTTGCCAGCGGTCGTCCACTTCCAGATTTTATTTTTCGGCTGGTCGGTGAAGAAGACGTTGCCGTCTTTGTCGGCGGCAGGGCCTTCGGTGAACGCGAAACCGCCAGCAAGTTTTTCGAGCTTCGCGCCGTCGGCAGCGAGCGGGTTGACAGCGGCGGGCGCGGCGGGCGCGTCGGCAGCATTGGCACCGAGAGCGGCGGCAAACAAAAATGAAAACACAAGGAAGAAGCGCATGGCGCGGATTGAGCACCAAAACCCGCACACGCCAAAACTAAAAAATGCGGCGGGCGGCGCGGGGCGGGGCAGGGCAGCGGCGGCGGGGCGTCCGTGTTCGTCCGTGTCCGTCGCCCCGCCGCCCGCCGAGAAACTTGCTTGCGAAACGCGCCGCAAATGTTTTCCTGCCTTTTGCAAACCAATCTCAATAACGAAAATGCCGGTCAAGTTAAGCCAGTCTCTCGACACCAACACCGAGGCGCGAATCGAAGTGATTCCCCTGATAGACATCATGTTTTTTCTGCTTGCGGCCTTCATGCTCGCCAGCCTCAGCATGGTGAACCTCAACCGCGTGAAGGTTAATCTGCCTACCGCCACCGCCGCCGCCACAAGCGATTCCTCGCGCGACCTCGTTAGCCTCTCCGTGGATAAAGGCGGCGTCATCTACTACGAAAAAACACCTTTTGGCCCCGCCGAACTCACCCAGAAACTCCGCGCCCTCGCGCAGGCAAACCCGAAGCTGCGCGTGCTCATCAGCGGCGACACCGCCGCCCGCCACGGCGACGTGCTCCGCGCCCTCGAGACCGTCCGCGCCGCTGGCATCGAGAACGCCGCCTTCGAGATTAGGCCCGCGAAACGCCAATGACCAAACGCCAATGACCAAACCGCCAACGACCATTTTTCCATGAACCGCACAGCCATCTCCATCATCACCATCAACCTTCTCGGCGTCCTCGTGCTCGCCGGCATCTGCGCCTGGCAATGGCGCGGGGAAGCCTTGCTCCTGCAAGAGGTCGCCTGCCTGCGCGACACCGTCGCCGAGCGCGACACGCAAATCGGCAAACAAGAAAACGCCATTGAGGGCATCAGCAGCGACCGCGATTTTTTCCGTGGGCAATTTGCGGAAACCGAAATCGAGCTTGCCGCCACCAACGCCACGCTTGAAGCGGCGCGACGTGAAAAAATCCGCATGGACGGCGAGATTGAGCGGCAACGCGAAATCGTGAAGCAGCTTCACATCTCCCTTGAGTCTTGGCGGCAGGCCGTGGACGGGCGCGACAAACAACTTGCGGAGGCCAACAAAATACTTCGTGAGGCGGCGGAGGCGCAGAACGACGCCGTGCGCCGCCACAACGAATTGGCGACGCGGCACAACGAGTTGGTGAAGCTCCTCAATGAGTCGCGCAAAGCGTTGGCGCAATCTTACCGCGATTTGGACGACGCCCGCCGCAAACTTTATCGTGCCCTCGGCCAGCCCTTGCCGGAGCCGCTACGCGAGCCTCCCGCAAAAACAGAACCGGACGAGAAAAAGGAAGCACAAAGCGGACCGAGTCCCAAGCCGGAACAAGGAAAGGAAAAGGCACCCGAAAAAGCTGCTGCTGCGCAATCGGGCACCCCGCCCTCGACCTCGCCAGCGGCACCCGCCAAATAGCTTCGCCTCGGCGCAGATGCCCCAAAGGGTTCCTCGCAGACTAAAAAAGGGACAGACCCTTTTTCACTTGCTTGTCTCATGCGCTTGTCTGCGGGGGGAGGTTAACCACAGATGGCACAGATATGGTGTTTTCTAATGACATTGTGACCTCAACCTCCTTTGGAGACTAAAAAAGGGACAGACCCTTTTTCACTTGCTTGTCTCATGCGTTTGTCTGCGGGGGAGGTTAACCACAGATGGCACAGATATGGTGTTTTCTAATGACCTTGTGACCTCAACCTCCTTTGGAAACTAAAAAAGGGACAGACACTTTTTCACTTTTGTGCTAAATATGGCATTCACTTGTCGTTTTTATGTCTAAAAATGTTTCTTTTTTAGACAGAATTACAGGATGTTTTCGGGTTCAACCATTTAAACCCTATCCCGTTCATCCTGTCCATCCTGTCCAAAAATGTGGTTCTTCCGCGATTTTAATGGGTATCCGCTGATTTGCGAAGGAGAGCGTTTCCAATTTGCGACAGGGGAAAAGGTGCAGAGGATAAGCAAAATACATTGAATACAAATGAGTTCCAGTTTCTCTCAACTATTTTTGTCTGGTTCCTCGCTACGTTGAGTGGGAAGCTCGGACGCTGCCAGCTCCGCATGGGGCGAGATGTGCATAACCGGAGGTGTAGCGCAGCGAAACCTCCGGTCAGCCACGCCCCTGCAACAAAGCCCCGCATGGGGCGAGATTATCCTAAAAACGGCAGTTAATGCGGGCGGTTTTGCGCAATCTTTTGGCCGTCTGTGGCTTGTGCTTTCCGCTCCACGCACCACAAGGTGCGCGTCGGGAAAGCGCAAACCGCATC
>JAITPT010000132.1 GCA_031289285.1 Puniceicoccales bacterium | reverse complement strand
TGAAGCTAAAGCAAAGGATTATCAAGTTGTTTTATCGGAGAATACGCTTCCGGATAAATTCAGGGAATTAATCGAAAAGTTGCATGTATCTACCGGTCAACAAGTGGTAGTTTTGATTGATGAATACGATAAGCCAATCACCGATAACTTATTAACGCCTGATATAGCGGAAGATAATCGAAAAATTCTTCATAGCTTTTACCAGATACTCAAGGCAGCCGACGAACATTTGCGTTTTGTATTTTTCACTGGCGTCTCCAAGTTTGCTGGGCTGTCCATTTTTTCCGGTTTAAACAATTTGAAGGACATTACTCTAAATCCAAACTTCGCCTCTATTTGCGGTTATACACAACAAGAATTAGAGTCCAACTTTCCCGAGCATATCGCCGCCACTGCCGAGGCACAAAAAATGTCCGTCGAAAAACTTTTGGCAGAAATAAAGTTCTGGTATAACGGTTATTCGTGGGACAGCGAGACGTCCGTCTATAACCCGTTTTCAACACTTCTCTTTTTCGACCTAAAAGACTTTGATAACTTCTGGTTCCAAAGCGGAACACCGACCTTTCTGGTTGAGATTATTAAGAAGCGAAACGACATCCAGCCAATCTTAGAACCTGTTGCCATAAACTATATTCAATGGAGTTTCCATGAGCCAGAGACGATGGAGCTTGCCCCGTTGCTCATGCAAACTGGCTACCTCACGATAAAAGAAAAACGCGGTTCAGGTATCAACCGCGAATACATTTTGGACTTCCCGAACTTCGAGGTTAGACAATCCTTTTTAGCTTGGGTGCTAAACGCTTACAGCAATTGCCCAATATCCAGTTCGCGATTGTTTGTCAACCGCCTTACCCAAAGCATTCTCTCCGGCAACACCGCCGAATTAGAAAAAGGTCTGCGCGAAATGCTGGCGGGCATTCCCTACAAACTACATCTTCCACGCGAAGCATATTACCACTCGCTCTTTCTCGTGTGGGTGCGCCTACTCGGTTTTGAAATCCAAGGCGAATATCTCACCGATATTGGCCGTATTGACGCCGTCTGGCGCATTGGCGAGCGCGTAGTCATCGCCGAAATCAAGTGCCAGCCAAAGAAAAAAGATACAGCAAAACTTCTCAAAGAGGCTTTCGCGCAAATCAAAGAAAAACGCTACGCAGACACCTTTGGCGCAGGCAAACAAGTAACCTATTTAGCGATAGCCTTTGCCGATAAACAAGTCGCCGCAAAAATCGAAAACGCATAATCCTCCGCCATCCTTTCTTTCTATACACCTTTCGCACAAAAACTAACCAAAACGCCCAATACAAAACAATCCAACGAATGAAAATCACAGACCTAAACAGTGCCCAAGACATAGGTGCTAACTGTATGCTCGTCGAAATCGGCGGTTTCCACTTTCTCATAGATGCAGGGATGCACCCGAAAAAAGAAGGTTCCGCCTCGCTCCCGCGCCTCAACGCACTGCCGCCGCTCGACTACGTCATCCTCACGCATTGCCACCTCGACCACCTCGGCGCACTGCCCATCGTGCTGCGCAAACAGCCAAGAGTGGAAGTGCTTTGCTCGCCAGCCTCGGCAATCGTCGCCCGCCGCATTTTGCGCAACAGCGTCAGCGTCATGACACGCCAACGCGAAGAAACCGGCATCAAAGAATACCCGCTTTTCACCTACGGCGAGCTTGACGCCGTAGAGGCCGCCCTGCGCCCGCTTCCGCCACTCGTCCCACGCACCCTACGCGCCCAAAACGGCGCGGAGTTAGACATCACATTTTTCCCCGCCGGGCATGTCGCCGGTGCCGTCGGCTGCCTCCTCGAACACAAACACCGCAAAGTCTTTTTCACGGGCGACGTCCTGTTCCACGCGCAAGAGACCGTGACCGCTGCGCAATTTCCCGAAGGGCCGCTCGATACGCTCGTCACCGAGACCACGCACGGCTCGACGCCCCCGCGCGACGACATCACCCGCGCCAGCGAAACCGCCCGCCTCCTCGAGACCATCAACTCCACAGTCTCCAACGGCGGCTCGGTGCTCATCCCCGCCTTCGCGTTCGGGCGAATGCAGGAAGTCCTCACCATCCTCGACAAGGCACGCCGCCGCAACGCCCTCGTCAAATGCCCCATTCTCTGCTCCGGCCTCGGCGTTGACCTCGCCGACTACCTCGACCTGATGACCCGCAAAACAAACATGGTGAACTTCCACCGCCATGTGCTCCAAGACCTCAAAGTGCGCAGCCTCGAACGCCGTTACGTCCCGCCCGGCCAAGATTTGCCCGAAAAGGGAATTTACGTCTTGTCAAGCGGAATGCTCGTCGAAAACACCCCCGCATGGCGCATCGCCGCAAACCTCATCGAACATGCCCGCAACTCAATTTGCTTCGTCGGCTACTGCGACCCCGACACGCCCGGCGGTCGCCTGCTCTCCCGCAAACGCGGCGACACATTTTTGTTTCACGGCCTCGACTACGCCGCACGCATCCGCGCCAACATCGAAAACTTTTATTTCAGCGGTCACGCCTCGCGCGACGATTTGGTGGAGTTCGCACGGCGTTGCGACCCGCGCTCCATCGTCCTCACGCACGGCGACCCGCCCGCCCGCGAATGGTTTGAAGAAGAGTTCGCAGTCGAGCTTCCCAGCGCAAAACTCACCAACCCCGAACCCGGAAAAGAATACTTGGTGTAAGCCTAAGAACTGCCGTTCTTAGGGTAAGCCTCCCGCAGTCTGCTTTGCCTCCGCCTCTCTGATTGTTAAGCAAAACAGAACTTCGCCTTAACAATTAACTTGCCGCCCTGCCGCTCGCTCGCATGTTGCGCGACATGTTTTCCTCCTCATTAAAAATCTTAACGACCGCCGCCGTGGCAACCGCCGCCGCCGCGACAGCCGCAGCAGCCACACCCGCCGAAACCGCACCGCCAACCACACCCGCCGCTCCCGCCGCGCCCCAAACCACCGCGCCTGCCGCGCCCGCGCCCGCCGCACCCGCGTCGCCCGCTGCCGAGCCGGTGCGCCTCGCGCCCGTCGAGGTCACTGCCGCTCGTGTCGCCATCCCCGACCCCGCTGACTCCTTCGCCATGCCCGTCACCGCGCTTCGCTTCGACCCGCTAATAGACATGCAAGCCCGCGGCATCGGCGAAGCTGCCTCCGACATCAGCATTCGCGGCGGCACCTACCTCAACACCGGCTA
>JAITPT010000215.1 GCA_031289285.1 Puniceicoccales bacterium | reverse complement strand
CGGCGGGTGCTGCGTTATCACTTCGCACCCTCTGCCACCGCACTCCAAAAAAAAGGCAGTGACCCGCAGAGATGCCGCCACGGAATCAGAAAGTTCCGGCTTTGGTCGTCGCGAGTTCTTTGGCGATTACGTTGGCTTTTTCCAGACCTTCTTCCATGCGGGCGGCCATGTGGTGTGAGAGGGCTTCGCGCCCGAGACGCAAGGCACCGTGTATCGCCTTGTAGCCGCCAGAGCCGTGCGCCTTTACCACCAACGCGCCCAGCCCCAAAAGCGGCGCACCGCCATTTTGGTCGGGTTTGAGGTGGCGTTTTATGCCGATGCCGACAGGCAACAAAGCCAGCGCACCCGCAAGATACAACGGGTTCCAGCCAACACGCTTTCTCACCATCTTGGTCAACATGGAAAACATCCCCTCAACGGTTTTTAACAAAATGTTCCCCGCAAAGCCGTCCACAATCACCACGTCCAAACTGCCGTCAAACATGTCGAAACCCTCGACAGGGCCGACGTAGTTGATGATCTGCGCCTCACTGAGTTTTTTTAGCAAACTGTGCGTGTGGTTGATGCGCTCGCCGCCTTTGCCCTCCTCGGTGCCGACCGTCAAGAGGCCGAGGCGCGGCTTGGCGACGCCAAGCGTGGACTGCGCATAGACAGAACCCATGACAGAATTGTGCATCAATTGGACAGGCGTCGTCTCGGGGTTCGCGCCGACATCGGTGAGCACAAAGTGCCCCTTGGTGTGGGGCATTATCGCGGCAAGCGTGGGACGCTCCGCCCCTTTCATCGGACGCAACTTGACGGTGCCCGCGCCGACGAGCACCTTGGAATTGCCCGTGCTAAACATGGCGTCAGCCTCGTGGTTTTTAAGCATGTCGAGCGCCACCAACATCGAAGAGTCTTTCTTGGATTTGAGCGCCTGCATCGGTTTCTCTTTCATCTCGACGACAGAGTCGGCGTTGCGAAACTCGATTTGCGGGTTGCCGTCTAAGCCCGCTTTTTGGGCAAACTGGCGAAGGTATTTTTCCTTGCCGACAAGGATAAATGTGTCCTCCGGCGCAAAGTCGCCAAGTGCCGCTTTCACGCCCCTGATGACCTCCGAAGGCCCCCTGTCGCCGCCCATGCAGTCAACAGCGATGCGATACCGGTTGGAGTCGGTTGCGGCGGCTGAGGTGCTCATGTGCAGCGGTGCGGTGATGGTGCGGGCGCGGCGTCGGGCTTGCGCACGGCGGGCGTTACGCTGGTGTTACGATTCGGTGTCGAAAACTTGACGTCCGCGGTAAGTGCCGCTGACCAGATTGACGCGGTGCGGGCGGTAGGCGGTGCCGTCGGCGTCCTTGGCGAGCAAGGGGGCGCGGAGGGTTTGGTTGGCTCCGCGACGAAGGCGGCTGCGGCGTTTCGATTGTTTGCGTTTAGGTTGGCCCATGACGAAAAAAAATTATGCTGTGGTGTGCTGTTAGGTTTTTAGTGAAGGGCGAGCAGAATGGGAATCGGGCGGCAAACGTCAAGCGCTCTTTTGCATCCACTCGCCTGTGGCAATTTTTCCGGCGATGACACCCGCGAGTGCAAAGCCGAAGACGCCGGAAACAAAGACGGCAGTGCCGTAGCCCCATTCGCAATTGGGGCGCAGCGACTCGCCCTCGGCAATCGCACCGGGGAGCGGAGCGGCAGCGGCGGCAGCGGCGTTGGCGTCCGCAGTGTTGGTGTCGCTGCTGGCGTCTGCGGCGTTGTTGGCGTTGGCGTTGCCTGCGGCGTCGGCGTTCGCGTCGCAGGCTTGCGGTTCGCCTGTGCTCAGTTCCTCCGACCACACGCAGGGGACGTCAAACTTCTGCGGGCGTTTGCCCCCGCGTGGGAAGCCGTGGTCGTGGCGAAGTTTTTTGCGAACAAAGCGCAGGAGGTTGTCACTCGTCGTGACGGACATATCCGACACGCGCACTGCGGTGGCGTCGCGTTTGCCCGCGCAACCGCCGCTCGACGCGACGCCGATGCCGAGCCGCCTGCACTCGGCGACGAGGAGGCATTTGTCCGACAGGCTATCTATGGCGTCGGCGACGGCGCAGAGGGGCGCTTCGGGCGAGAGGATTTCGGCGGCGGTGCTCCGCGTGAAGAAGCGTTGCACGGCGGTTGCGCGGCACTCCGGATTTATGGCGAGCACACGCTCGCGCAACACGACGGCCTTCGGGCGACCGATTTCCGGCGCGAGTGCTTGTATCTGGCGGTTGGTGTTGGAGACGCACACGTCGTCCATGTCAACCAGCGTGAGCGCGCCGACGCCCGTGCGCGCAAGTGCCTCCGCCGCCCACGAGCCGACGCCGCCGAGGCCGACGACTGCGACGTGCGCGGCGGCGAGGCGCTCGAGTCCGGCGCGTCCGTAGAGACGCCCGACACCTGCGAAACGTTGAAGATAGGAGGCTGTCATTTTTTCGGCAAAGGGCGGGCGGAGACAAAAAGCGCGGCGCGGGGTTCCGACGCGGACGACGACAGCGGCGCCGCGACAACGACGACGGCGACGCCGCCGACGGCGACAACGACAGCACGGCGGAAGGCGGGCTTGCCTTTTGGGGTGGTGCGGGCAGATTGGGAAAAACCGCATGGACACCGCTTCATTCGCCCAAGCAGGCATTTTCTTCGTCATTCTGTTGTGCAGTCTCGCGCTCCACGAATTTGGTCACGCATGGGTCGCCGACAAGCGCGGAGACCCGCTCCCTCGTGCGCAAAAGCGTGTCACCCTCGACCCCTTTTCGCACCTCGACCCCATAGGCTCGTTTCTCATTCCGGGCGTGATGATTTTTCTGCCGCTGCTGATAGGCCAGACGCCGTTTGCCCTCATCGGTTGGGGGCGTCCCGTCCAGATTTCTCTGCCGAACCCCGAGACGCGCCGCACCGACGACATCCTCATCACGCTCGCCGGCCCGGGCGTGAACGTCGCGATTGCGCTCGCCGCCTCGCTCGCCGCAGGCGTTGCAGAGGGCATCGGGCACAGCGATGTCGTTATCCGCCTGCTTCTCCCCATCATGGTCGTCAACGTCGCGCTCGCGGCTTTCAACCTCATCCCGATACCGCCGCTGGACGGCTCGCGCCTGCTGCGCCACGTCGTCAACATGAGCGAGCGCACCTACGCATGGCTGGCCTCCAACGGTTGGTGGGTGCTCCTCATCCTCATCAACGTCTCTGTCACACGTGGCCTTTTTCAGGATTTGCTCCACGCCGCTGTGACGCCGTTTCTCATGCTGGGGAATTTCGTCGCCGGTCTCTTCGCTGCGTAGCGCGGCTCTCTGCGGCAAAATAGCAATTGCCAGACGCCTGCGAAAACACAGAGAGATACGGCGCACATCCGGCAGCACCGTGACCGCGAGCACAACACCACCCAAACATCTTTCACACATGCCAACCATCGGCGAAAAATTAACCGAGGCACGCCAACGCCAAGGACTCCGCGTCGAGGAGGCAGCGGAGTTCACACACGTCCGCGCCGAATACCTCCGCGCCCTCGAAAACGACCAATTTGAAGCCATCCCGCTGACCGACGTGTATCGCCGCGGTTTCATCAAAATCTATGCGCGTTTCCTCAAACTCGACCCCGACCGCATCCTCGCAGACTACACGCCAGCGCACCGCGACGAGGGCGACCGCCACCTCCAGCCCTCTGTCATCACGCTCGGCGACGACCTCGGCGGCGAGAGCCTTGGCGCGGAAAACGGTGTCACGCCGGGCAGAGGCTACACGCCGTCGCGGTCGGACAAATTCGACGGACACCGCAAAAAACTCACGACCTACGCCATCATCGGCGCGGCCTCTTTTGTCGTGCTCGTGCTGGCCGTGGTTGTGGCGTTTCCGAGTCTCCTGAAACGGGGGCAGCATCCTGCGGAAACGCAAGACCCCTCCGACGCGGCAC
This sequence comes from Puniceicoccales bacterium, assembly GCA_031289285.1. GTDB lineage: Bacteria > Verrucomicrobiota > Verrucomicrobiia > Opitutales > UBA953 > CALNBE01. Next base: position 2,463 of record JAITPT010000215.1, on the reverse strand, counting down.
TCAACGCTGGCGAAGACACCACCGCCAACGAGCTTTCCTTCCAACTCGTCGTTCATTCCTTCGCCTACGGGCGCATCACCATCACGCAGAAATCAGACGGAAAGGTGGTCTGCGACGAACGTTTCGCCGACAACACGAGGAAGAGTTTCTCGGCCAAAGGTCCGCTCAAAGTTGAGTCCGACGCTGGCATCGAAAAAGTCCGCGTGCAAATCGGGCAGCACTTGTTTTATGCCAAAGACAAAAACGCAAAAGAGTTCTTCGTAGATGCCAACCAGCTCAAAGGAGCACTGGCCACACCCCGCTCGAGAAACCCGTAGCCACACACCCCTGCCCTGCCCTCGCCGCCACCCTCGCCGCCACCGCAAGTTAACCGGTGCAACGTCAATGTTGAGCGACACGTTCCCAGAGGCGCGCAGCCTTGCCCGCCAAAATCGTTTTGGCAGCGTTCATGCCAGCACGGCGGGCGCGGAGGTTCTCGTTGGCGATGCCAGAGAGGTCGTCGAGGTTATACAGATACACGGAGGGAATGGTGGCAGAGTCGGGCGGGAAGTTGCGCGGCAAACCAAGGTCTATCAAAAAAAGCGGCTCGCCCGCTCGCGCCCGCGCCGCAAGCCGCACCGCGTTGGCAGTAGTGAGCGCCTCCGTCGTCGCCGCCGAGCCAATGACGATGTCGTAGCCGCCAAGCGCAGCGAGCGCATCCGCCATCTCGACAGCAGTGCCGCCAACACTCGCCGCGAGCGCAAGCGCGTTGGCGAAGGTGCGGCTGGCGACGGTGAGCGAGCCAGCACCCCTCGACACAAAAGCCTGCGCGGTCTTGCGCCCGACCTCGCCCGTGCCGAGCACAAGCACTCGGCTTCCGGCAAGGTTGCCAAACACACGGGTCGCCATCTCGACGGCGACGCTGCCGATGCTCACCTGCCCCTGCCCGATAGGCGTGTGCGTGCGCGCCCAAGCAGCAGCCTGAAAACTTTTTTGAAAAACACGGTTGAGCACGGGGCCAGTATCACCCCGCGCCAAGGCCTCCGCGTAGGCGTCGCGAGCTTGGCCAAGGATTTCCGACTCGCCCACCATTTGCGAGTCCAGCCCCGCCCCCACGCGAAACAGATGCTCGACGGCGGCGACATCGGCAAACCAGCGGCAATGCGCAGCAAGCACACCAGCGGCAAGCGTCTGGTGCTCGGCGAGCAACGCGATGAGACACTCGGGCGGCGCAACGAAGGAGGCCGGCGGCGGCGCGGCGACAACCAGCGGCGCAGTCCTTTCGCGGGCAAGGCGCGGCGGAGGCGCAGCGGTGGCGACGTAAATCTCCAGCCGGTTGCAGGTGCCCAGCACAACGCATTCGGCGACTCCGGGCAGGGCGCGCAGTTTCTTGTAAAAAACGGCGGCGCGTTCGGGCGCAATGGCGAGTTTTTCGCGCAAGGCCAGCGGCGTGGTCTCGTGTGTGCATGCCAGCACACCGACAACGTAATTTTGAGAATTTTCCGTAGTGCTCATTTCGGGCGACCAGCAGCAAACAACCCAGCACCCAAAGGGTGAAGGGAAAAAAACAAAGTGCCAAAAAAACATTTTTGTTCCATTCTATTTTGACTGGAAACAATGACGAAGATAGCCCAATCAAGACACGATTATCCTAAAAACGGCAGTTGAAGGGGAAGTGTTGCGAGAAGATGTTGTGGCAGATGCGCTTGGTGGATTTGTGAAGGCGCACCGGTTGGTGCGTCGAACAAAGCCAAAAAGTGCAGATGCCATAGCAGATTCCGGGTTCCTCGCTGTTTTGAGTGGGAGCACTGCTGCCGAAGCCACGCACTATAATCCTGCTGTGTGCGAAACGAAAGTCTAACGAACACAAGTTATCTTGATGTCAAATGAAAAAAATGGCTGCCTTTTTATTCAGGCGCAGTAAATGGCCAAAATGTCTGCTGCGTTGTAAGTGCATGATTTTCCACGTGTTCGTGAAGCAAATCCGGAATCCCTCCGAAAAGTTGCCAGAATAATTAACCAGACTAATTCCTTTTGCCGAGAAGGAGGGGGGGGGAGATTTTCACGGAACTAAAGTCCCGCGTTCCAAAGAAGTTGTCCTTACTGGTTCGGGTGTTTCTCAAGCCCATATCCTCGCCTCCCTCTCAAAGTAGCGAGGAACCAGCTTGGTTCCTCGCTGTTTTGAGAGGGAGCACTGCTGCCGCAGCCACGTACTATAATCCTGCTGTGTGTGGAGCGAAAGTCTAACGAACACAAGTTATCTTGATGTCAAATGAAAAAAATGGCTGCCTTTTTATTCAGGCGCAGCAAATGGCCAAAATGTCTGCTGCGTTGTAAGTGCATGATTTTCCACGTGTTCGTGAAGCAAATCCGAACTCCCTCCGAAAAGTTGTCAGAATAATTAACCAGACTAATTCCTTTTGCCGAGAAGGAGGGGGGGGGAGATTTTCACGGAACTAAAGTCCCGCGTTCCAAAGAAGTTGT
>JAITPT010000119.1 GCA_031289285.1 Puniceicoccales bacterium | reverse complement strand
CCGCCTCCTCCTTCGCCTCCGCCGCCCTCCGCGAGGCACCGCTGCTGTCGTCCCTTCGGGGCTTTGTTGAGGGCGGGCGGGTTCCGTGGCTTCCCTCGCTACGCTCCGTCACCCACGGCCAAAAGCTGCCGCTCCTTCGGAGCTATAAACACAATAAAGGGACAGACCCTTTTTTACTTGCATTCCAAATGATTTGTGGCATCGGCGCAAAGGCACCACTCGCACAATTTCGCTCGCACAGCATTTCCCTCGTAGAGAACCATTGCACAATACAATAAAGGGACAGACCCTTTTTTCACTTGCTTTTTTAATTGCGTTGGTCGTTTTTGGTGCTGCCCCAGACACCATGTTGTTTTTGCTGCTTTCGGTAATGACGGCGACACAGACAGGATTGTCTGTGCTACACTGCGACAAACAGACTTGGTAGTCTGCGCTGCGCGGGCGCAGGTTGCGCGGCAAAACCTGCTGGGGCAGATGCCTCAACAGGTTCTCGTGACAGGTTCCCGCCAAATGCGCCGTTGGCGGGTTGAAACCGAATGCAGGTTGAAACCGAATGCAGGCTAAACAGCAGGCTCGACCACGAAGGTTTGAGGCAAGTCGCCGGACCCTTCGGAGTTGAAGCCGAATACGGGTTAGGCAGCAGCCTCGACAGGAGCGGCGGCAACTGGCTCGGTGGCGGCAGCAGCGACGGCGGCAGACTCGGCACCAGCAGCGGCAGACTCGGCAGCGGCGGCAGACTCGGCAGCAGCGGCGGTGGGTTCGGCGGCACTGGTGCTGGCAGGGCGGATGGCAGTTTTTTTGGTTTTGGCTTTTGGGCGTTTGGTAGTTTTTTTGCCCTTTGTTTTTTCGTAACCCTTGTCCTCCGCCTTAATCAATTCGATGAGAGCGGTTTCGGCGGCGTCGCCAATGCGGGCACCGAGCTTGTAGATGCGGGTGTAACCACCGGGACGCTTCAAAAACTCTTTGGCGTGGTCGTCAAAGAGGATTTTTACGGCGTCCTCGTCGCGCACCTTTGCAATGGCTAAGCGGCGATAATGAAGCTGCGCCAGTTTGTCCTCAGTGAGGGCTGCTTTTTTTGCGTAGGTGATGATTTTCTCGGCAAAGGGGCGGAGTGCTTTGGCTTTGGCAAGTGTGGTTTGTATGCGTCCGTGTAGGAAGAGTGCGGAGGCGAGGTTGGCGATGAGTGCGACACGGTGTTCGCGTTTGACGCCGAGTTGTTGTCTGTGTTTGCGGTGTCTCATTGTTTTTGGAAGTTGTGATTAATTTGTTTTGTCGAGGAGGCGTTCGTCAATGGGTTTGCCCAGAGAGAGGCCGAGTTGTTCGAGTTTGAGTTTGATTTCTGTGAGGGATTTTTTGCCGAAGTTGCGATATTTGAGCATTTCTGGTTCGCTTTTCATGGCAAGTTCACCGACAGAGGTGATGTTTGCGTTGTTGAGGCAGTTTGCCGCACGGACAGAAAGTTCGATTTCGTTGACGGACATGTTGAGGAGTTTGCGGAGTTTGTTTTGGTCTTCGCTGTCCTCTTTGCTCGCCGCGCCAATGCGGTTGTTGATGGCTTCTTTGTCAGCAGGGTTGACAAAGATGTCTATGTGGCGGCTCAAAATGGCGCCTGCCTCGCCGAGGGCGGCGTCGGGCGTGATGCGCCCGTCGGTCCAGACCTCGAGAATGAGTTTGTCGTAGTCCGTCATTTGGCCGACACGTGTGTTTTCGACAGTGTATTTGGCGAGTCGGACGGGGCTGTAGAGGGAGTCCACGGGGATGACGCCAATTGTTTGTTCGGCGTCTTTGTTATCCTCGGCGGTGCTCCAACTGTGCCCGACCTTGACGTCAATTTCGGCGTAGAAGCGCCGTTTTTTGTCGAGAGTGCAGATGAGTTGGTCTTTGTTGACGATGTCGAGACCTTGGACGAGTTGGATGTCGCCAGCGGTGATGGGGCCTTCTTTGTCCACATCGAGGGTGACCTTGTAGGGGCCTCGTTTTGCGGCTTTGAAGAGGACTCGTTTTAGGTTGAGGACGATGTCGGTGACGTCTTCGTGGACGCCCTCGACTGTCTGGAATTCGTGCTGGACGCCGTCAATTTTGACGGCGGCGACAGCGGCGCCTTCGATAGACGAGAGGAGGACTCGGCGGAGCGAATTGCCGACGGTGTGACCGTATCCCGTGACGAATGGCTCCGCGACAAATTTGGCGTAGTTATCGCCGGATTCTACTCTCTTGAGTTCTTTGGGCAGTTCAAATTTCCGATTTGGCATGTTTGTCTCCGATGTTGGTTGTGAGTGGTGTTGATGACTGTTGCTTGGTGATACGTGTTCGTTGGCTCGCGTGAACGGTTAGGTTTAGCGGCTGTAGAACTCGACGATGAGCTGGATGTTGATTTCGGCGGGGAGTTCCTCTGCGGCGGGGAGTCGGTTGACTGTTCCTTTGAGGTTGTCTGCTTGGAAATCGAGCCAAGGTGGGACGACGCGTTGTTGGTTTTCTTCGGCGCCGCGAGTGGCGAGTTGGCGCGAGGAAGTGCGTTGGCGGACTTCGATGCTGTCGCCGACGGCGAGGATGTAGCTTGGGATGTCCACTTTGTGGTTGTTGACAAAGATGTGGCCGTGGGCGACGAGCTGGCGGGCTGCGGCGCGTGTGCGAGTGAGGCCGAGCAGATACACGACGTTGTCGAGGCGTATGTGTAGGAGGCGAAGGAAGTTTTCGCCGGTGACGCCGCCTTGGCGTTTTGCGCGTTGGAACGTGAGGCGGAACTGTTTTTCGTTGAGGCCATACATGAAGCGGAGTTTTTGCTTCTCGTTGAGGCCGGTGCCGTATTCGGAGACTTTGCGGCGTTTGGTTGGGCCGTGGACGCCGGGCGGGTAGGCGCGACGTTCCTCGCCTTTGGAGGGCGGGAAGATGCTTTGGCCGAAGCGGCGGTTTATTCTGCTGGTAGGTCCGGTGTAGCGGGACATGTGCTGTGTGTATTTAGGTTGGTTTGGTTTTTTGTTTGGCGGTGGAATCAGCCATCACGGGTTGCCATCACCGGATGGGAAAGTGGAGGGTCAATTAGACGCGGCGGCGTTTGGGTGGGCGGCAGCCGTTGTGTGGGACGGGCGTGGCGTCGAGAATTGCGGTGACGTTTAAGCCGAGGTTTTGGAGGGCTCGGATGGCGCTGTCGCGTCCCATGCCTGGGCCTTTGATTTTGACGGAAACTTCTTTGAGACCGTGCGACATGGCGACGCGTCCGGCTTCTTGGCAGACGACCTGTGCGGCATAGGCGGTGGACTTGCGCGAGCCGCGGAAGTTATGGCGTCCGGCGGTGCTCCAAGAGATGACGTTGCCGGAGTTGTCGGTGAAGGTGACCTTTGTGTTGTTGAAGGTGGCGAGGACGTGGCAGATGCCGCTGGTGATATTTTTTGAACCTTTGGCTTTGCGGATTTTGATGTCTTCGAGGCCTTCGGAGAGGAGATCCTTTGCGGTGATTTCTTTTTTCTCAGGCGGGGGCACTGCGGCTGCGGCATCGCCGGAAGCGGCGGCGGCGTCGCCAGCGGGGGCGGCGGCAGCGGCGGCATTTTTTGCGGCGGCGGCTTTTTTGCCACGCGGGGCTTTTGCTTTTGGCGCGGCGGCTTCGGGTGCCGGAGTTGTTTCGGCGGCGGCGGCAGCGGGAGCGGCGGCGGCGGTGGGAGCGGCGGCTTCGGGCACCGGAGTTGTTTCGGTGGCGGCAGCGGGGGCGGCGGTTTCAGGGGCGACTGTTTCGGGCGCGGTGTTTTCTTCTTGGCTCATGAGCGAGTGGTTGGTGAGTGTTTTTTAAGTGTTAGCGGTTACGCGGATTTTTTCTGAGCGCCTATGGTTTTGCGTGCGCCCTTGCGGGTGCGAGCGTTGGTGCGGGTGCGTTGGCCGCGCACGGGCAGACCGCGGAAGTGGCGCAAGCCGCGGTAACTTTTGACGGCTTGGAGACGCTTCAAGTTTTGGCTGATTTCGCGGCGCAGGTCGCCTTCGCAGCGGTAGCCGCGCTCGACGATGTAGCCGACGATTTTGTTGAGCTGCTCTTCGGTAAGCTCCTGTGCGCGGAGCGCAGGGTTGAGGCCGAGGGCGGCGACGATCTCGGCGGCGCGGGTCGGACCGATGCCGTAGATGTAGCGCAGCGAGTATTCGACGCGCTTGTTATTAGGAATATCGACACCAAGTAGGCGTGGCATATTGGACGTGGTTTTTGGTTGATTGGTTGTTGTTAGTTTGCAGTGCGAAAATGCGAAAGGGCGGGAACAATGGCTTTTTGTGTCGGCTTGTAAAGAAGTTTTTTCAAAAATTTTTTGCTCCCGTTTTTGGGTCAGGCACGGGTGAGGATTTCGGGTTCGTTGTCGGTGACGAGGACGGTGTGCTCGTAGTGGGCGGAGGGTTTGCCGTCGCGTGTGTTGGCGGTCCAGCGGTCGGCGGCGACGATGAGTTTGCCGGTGCCGAGGGCAATCATCGGCTCGATGGCGAGCGTCATGCCGGGGCGCAAAAGTGCGCCGGTGCCCGGGGCACCTTCGTTGGGGATTTGCGGGTCTTCGTGCATTCCGCGCCCGACGCCGTGTCCGGCGTATTGGTCTATTATGCCGTAGTTGTGCGGGCGGACGTGGCGCTCGACGGCGTGTGAGATGTCGTGGACGCGGTTGCCCGGGCGGGCTTGGTCTATGGCGTGGTAGAGGGCTTCCTCGGTGACTTTGCAGAGGGTCGCGACCTCGGGGGCGACGTCGCCAACGAGGACGGTGCGGGCGTTGTCACCGATAAAACTTTTGCGGCGGACGACGACGTCGAGTGTGACGATGTCGCCAGATTGGAGGATGCGTTTGCGGGAGGGGACGCCGTGGACAACGGTTTCGTTGACAGAGATGCAGGTGTAACCCGGGAAGCGCGGGAGGTGCCCAACGGTGTAGTGGCGACATGCACTTTCGACGCCTGCTTCGGACATGAAGTCGCGAGCGGCGTTGTCGAGGTCGAGGGTGGAGATGCCGGGTTTGACGAGGGCCGCGAGGTTCTGGAGGACGAGCGCCGCACGAGTGCAGACTTGGCGCATGAGTTCGATTTCGGCGGGGGTCTTGATGGGGATGGGCATGGGTGGCGGCGGCGGTGTGGTGTGGCGGAGAGGTGGCGGCGGGAGAGGTGGCGTGGCGGTGGTGGCGGGCGCGGGCGAAGAGGTGGTGCGGCGGTGGTGGCGTGGCGGCTTAGGCACGGACTGACACGGACTGACACGGACGAACACGGACAGACACGGACAGGGAGGAAGTGGAGGTGTGAGCGGCGGCGACGGCGACGACGGATGTGGAGGAGGAAGTGGTGGCGGAGGTGGCGGGCGCAGCAGCGGGCGCGGCGGGTGCGGCGGGTGCGGCGGCGGGAGCGGCTGGTGCCTCGGTGGCGGCAGGGGGAGCGACAGGCGCGGGAGCAGCGGGAGACTCGGTGGCAGCAGGTGCGGCAGGCGCGGGAGCGGTGGGAGGCTCGGTGGTGGCGGGAGTGGCGGGAGTGGCGGGCACCTCGACGGTGGCGGGGGCGGCGGGAGACTCGGCGGACTTCGGGGCGGGGATTTTTAATTTTTGGCCGGGCGTGATTTTTGGGTCGGTGAGATTGTTCGCGGCAGAAAGCTCGGTAGCAGTGATGTTGTGCGCTTTGGCAATCTTAAAGAGCGTATCACCCCTCTGTACCTCATAGACAACCTCCGCAGCAGCGGGCTTCGGGGCGTCGGCGGCGACGGGTTTCGGAGCGTCGGTGGCGACGGGCTTCGGAGCGTCGGCGGCGGGAGCAGCGGGAGTTTCTGCGGGCTTGGCAGCGTCGGCGGGTTTGGCGTCGGGCGCGACGGCGGGGGCTTCGGGTTTGGCGGCGTCAGCGGGCTTGTCGGCGGGCTTCGGAGTGTCGGTGGCGGCGGGTTTCGGAGCGTCGGCGGCGGGAGCGGCAGGAGTTTCTGCGGGCTTGGCAACGTCGGCGGGTTTGGCGTCGGGCGCGGCGGCAGGTGCGTCGGGCTTGGCGGCGTCGGCGGGCTTCGGGGCGGCGGGGGGACGGGCAAGTAGAAACGGCGGCGCGGAGGGGCCGGCGGGTGTTATCGCGGGAGGAACAACGCCGCCTGCGGCGTCGGAACCAGCGGGGATAACGACAGGGGCACCGGCAGGGATAGGAGTGGGGGCACTGGTGGCAGATGCACCAGCGGCACCGGCAGGAGTGGCGACACCAGCAGGCGCACCGGCGGGAGTGGCGGCACCAGCGGCACCGGCGGGAGTGGTGGCACCAGCAGGCGCACCGGCGGGAGTGGTGGCACCAGCGGCACCGGCAGGAGCAGGCACACCAGCGGGAGTGGTGGCACTGGCGGGAGCAGTGGTGGCGGCGGGGACATCGGGGGTTGGTTCGGGGGAGCCGAGGTCGTTGATGTAGTTGTAAATGGCGGAGGCGATGCCGAGGGTGAGGACGGTGATGCAGATGAAGCCGAGTTTGCCGAGACCTTTTTGTTCGCCGTAAGAGGTGACTTTGCGCACGGGCATGGGGATGTTGAGACCGCCGATGCGTCCTTTTTTGAGGAAGCCTTCGTAATTGCGTTGGAGCAAAATGGCCTCGATTTGCGCCATTGTGTCGAGAGAGACACCGACGGCAATCAGGCCGCCCGTGCCGCCCATGAGGTAGGCGAGGCGTTGGGCAAAGCCGAGTTTGAGTGCGAGGATGTCAGGTAGAATTGCAATGACGACAAGGAAGACGGAGCCTGCGAGAGTTAGGCGTGTCATCACGAAGTCGAGGAACTTGGCGGTTGCGTCGCCCGGGCGAATGCCGGGGATGTAGCCGTTGTTCTTTTTGAGGTCGTCGGCGATTTGAATGGGTTTGAACATGAGCGAGACCCAGAAATAGCTGAAGACGAAGATGAGTAGGCCGTCTATTATGTAATACCAAGGGCTGTCGCCGCGCTGGAAGACATTTGCGATGTCAACGAAGATGGGTAGGCCCGTGATGCCAGCGACCCATTGAAACATCATTCCGGGGAAGCTCAAAATTGCACTGGCGAAGATGACGGGCATGACGCCTGCGAAGTTGAGTTTGAGGGGGAGGTAGGAGTTTTTGCCGCCATACATTTTTCGACCGACGAGTTTTTTGGCGTATTGGACGGGGATTTTGCGAATGGTCTGCGCGACGGCGGTCATGGCGGCATAGACGACGATGCCGAGGACGACGGTGCCGAGGGCGTGTTCCCATGTGTATTGGGGGCCGTTGCTGTTGGCAGCCCGTGAGCCGAAGGCGGTGATGAAGTCTTTGGTGGCGCCGGGGAGGTCGGCGAGGATGCCGACGGTGATGAGAATGGAGGTGCCGTTGCCGACGCCGCGCTGGGTCATTTGTTCGCCGAGCCAAGTCATGATGATGGCACCAGCGGTGAGGAGGGCGGCGGAGAGGACGATGAAGAGGGGGCGCGAGATGACGAGGAGACCGGTAAAGACGCTTGGGTCGGTGGAGTTGAAGCCGAGGACGCGCCCTGCGCCGACGGGGTCGGAGATGGCGGTGGCGAGCATGAAGCCCTGCACGATGGCGATCATGACGGTGAGGTAACGGGAGTATTGGGCGATTTTTTGGCGTCCGATGTCGCCCTCTTGTTGGAGGCGCGAGATGGATGGGACGACGGCGCCCATGAGCTGCATGATGATGCTGGCGCTGATGTAGGGCATGATGCCGAGGGCGAAGATAGCACCTTTGAGGAGCGCGCCGCCGGTGAAGAGGTTATACATCGCGACGACGCCGGAGGAGGTGTCGCCATTGTTCTTCATGGCGTTCTCGAGGACTTGCGGGTCGAGACCGGGCAACGGAATGCAAGCACCCATGCGGGCGACGAAGAGGAGACCGAGGGCGATGAGCAGGCGCTGCCGCAGTTCCGGTATTTTCCAACAGTTGACGAATGCTTGTAACATCGTGGCGTGAGTGTGGTGTGAGTGATTTTTAGTGAGAGAGAAAAAAGTTGCCGCGCCTCGCGAGGGGGCGGGCGGGGCGGCACCGGTGGAACAAATATTTTTTTTAGCGCAAGATTTTTTTTGCGGGAAACTCTGTTCTACGGGGGTCGCCCTGCCCTGCCCCGCCGACGAACGGCGGCGGCGGGCGGAACGTTACTTGGCGGCCTCCTCGGCGGCGGGCGGCGGCGTGGTCTTCAGCTCGACGGCTTTGCCGCCAGCTTTTTCGATTTTGGCTTTTGCGGTGGCGGAGAACTTGTGAGCGGTAACCGTCACGGCGCGGGTCAGCTCGCCGGTGCCGAGGATTTTGACGAGCGTGGCGGTGGCGCGGAGTAGGCCGGCCTTGACGAGCACGTCGCGGTCAACGGCTTCGCCGCCGACTTTTTCAATCGTGGAGACGTTGACGACGTCGAAGTCAACACGGTTGACGTTGTTAAAGCCGCGGTGCGGGAGTTTGCGGTAGAGCGGCATTTGGCCGCCTTCGAAGCCGGTGCGGACGCTGCCGCCGGAGCGGGCTTTCATGCCTTTGTGGCCGCGGCCTGATGTTTTGCCGTGCCCGCTGCCGCGTCCGCAGCCGAGGCGTTTGTGGCTGTGTGTGGAGCCGGCGATGGTGGGAAGTGCGTGTAGTTTCATTTTTGGTGTGAGTGTTTCGTTTGTTTAGAAAGGATGTGTTTGCGTGTGTCTTGGAGAGAGAGGCTGGAAAAAGTTTTCCGCTTCGCCGCGCAATGCCCGCACCCGCCCCGCGCTGGGCGCGAGGGGAGCAGGAGGGCGCGGCGGAGGGCGTCAGATGGCGACCTCCCCAGTTGCGGCTGTTTCGGTGTCGGGCGCGAGTTCGCCGGTGCCGGTGTCAACTTCGGTGTCGGCGGGTTCGGCGACGGCGGGCGCGATGGAGCGTGCGGTGCGGATTTGTTCGAGTGTGCGCAGTTTCAGGAGGCCATTGATGGTGGCTTTGACGATGGCCTGCGGGTTTCTCGAACCGAGAGATTTTGTGAGCACGTCTTTTATGCCGACGACTTCGAGGACGGCGCGGACGCCGCCGCCAGCGATGACGCCGGTGCCGGGCGAGGCGGGACGGAGGAGCACGCGCCCGCCGTCGAACTCGCCATAGACTTCGTGCGGAATGGTGTTGGAGCGCAGGTTGACGAGTTTGAGTGCGCGGTGGGCGCGGTCGGTGCCTTTGCGGATGGCCTCGGGGACTTCCTTGGCTTTGCCGAAGCCCAGCCCGACGCGCCCCTTGCCGTCACCAGAGACGACGAGTGCTGCGAAGCTGAAGCGGCGGCCACCTTTGACGACCTTGGCGCAACGGTTCACGTTGACGACCT
>JAITPT010000055.1 GCA_031289285.1 Puniceicoccales bacterium | reverse complement strand
AGCGCGACGCCTTGGCCGAGCGACATACCGAGGTAGCGCATCGAGAGGCCGAAGGTGGCGTTGCCCACGCCCCACATCATTCCGAACAGAAACGGCCAGATGAAGAGCGACAGCCCGTTTTCTGCGAGCAGCTGCGAATAGACGCTGAAGATGATGTGTTCGCCGGTCTTGTTTGTGGCGACGAGCCAGCCGAAAAACAGCGGACAAAAAATCCACGAGAAGACGCCGCCGACGAGCCAATAGACTTCCCAAGCCCATTTGCGGACGCCCTTGTAGGGGACGTAAAAGGAGCCAGCGGCAGCGCCGCCGAGCCAGTGAAAAACGGTTCCGAGTATCGGATTTGCAGTGTTTGCGAGCATGTTAGTTTAGGGCGTTAACGAGTGTGTTCGTGTGTGGTTGTGAGTTGTTGTTGGTGAGTGTTTGGAAAAAGTTTGGTGAAAGTTTGGTGAAAAAATTATTTGTTGCCGCGTTCCCATTCTTCGTCGGGGAGGCCGAGTTTGAGGCGCATCTGGGTGTCGGCCTTCAAGTTTTGCAGGCGGTGAAAATCAACGACGCCGAGGCGTCCGGCGCGTAGGGCTTCTGCCAACGCCAGTGGCACTTGCGTCTCGGACTCGATGAGGAGCGAGCGCATACGTTGCGTTTTTGCGCGCATCTCTTGTTCGGCGGCGAGGGCGGTGACGCGCCGCACTTCGGCCTGCGCTTGGGCGATGTTTTTCTCCGAATCCGCCTGCTCCTCGCGCAGCCGCGCACCCGTGTTGCCTTGGACTTCGATGGCGACGATGTCCAGCGAGATGAGGTCGTAGGCTGCGCCGCTGTCGAGACCTTTGTCCAAAATTGTTTTCGTGATTTCCGAGGGTTTTTCCAAAATCTCGCGGTAGGTTTCTGCGTTGCCGATGGCGGCGACGACTGCCTCGCCGACGCGGGCGATGACGGTGGCTTCGCCTGCGCCGCGGATGAAGCGGGAAAGATTGGCGCGGAGCGTGGCACGCACTTTTGCGCGCACCTCGATGCCGTCTTTGGAAACACCCGAAATCGCGTCGGGAAACTCGACAACCTTCGGGTTGAGCGCGGCGTGAACGGCGTCGAGCACGGTCGTGCCTGTGCCGCGTGTGGCGAGGTCAACCGCCGCCGCTTTTTCCCAGGTGAAGGGCAGGCTGGCGTGTTCGGCGGCGATGCAGGCTTTGACGGTGTGGACGATGTTGCCGCCAGCGAGGTGGTGGCTTTCAAGCTCGTCGAGGCCGACGGGCAGCGAGGCTTTGGCGGCGGTGATGCGGGCGGTGACGAGGGCGTCAACGGGGATGCGTCGGACGCTCATGCTGAAAAGCCGCCACAGCCCGATATGCGTTCCCGCGAAGAGTGCGCGCACCCACGGTCCGAGTAGCCAGAGCAGGCAACCGAGGAGAAACAGCGCGATAATGGCGACGATGACAATGACGAGTGTCTGTTTGTCGGAAACGGACAGGGCGGCGAGTGCCAGTGCGTCGGCAGGTGTCGTAGATAGCATGATTATTGAGAAGGAAGGATTGGAACCGGAAGCGGCGCAGGAAACACAAAGCGGCAGGAAAGAAAAGCGGAAAAACGACGGCGGGGCAGGGCGGCAGGGGGAGGGCGGCGGGCGGGAAAACAAATTTAACCACAAAGGACACAAAGGTTTTCACAAGGGACACAAAGGATGTGCGGATGGGAGGCGCGGAACTGGAGGTGTGGGATTGGAGGTGTGGAATTAGGTGTGTGGAATTAGGTGTTCACAAAACTTCTGAATTCAAAAATTCAAAAAATCTTTGTGCCCCTTGTGAAAACCTTTGTGTCCTTTGTGGTTAAAATCTTTGCCGCTGCCCGACGCCGTCCACCCGCCACTCCACCCGCCCGCCACCGTCCACCCGCCTACGCGGTCTTACGCGCTTTTTCTGCGGAGACCATCTGGTAAAACTTTTCAAAAAGTGGGTCGGCGTCGTTGGGACCCGGGCCGGCTTCGGGGTGGTATTGCACGGAGAAGACGGGTTTGTCTTTCAGGCGCAGACCGGCGACGGTTTCGTCGTTGAGGTTCACCTCCGTCACAATCGCGCCAGCCTTTTCTATAGACTCCTTGCTCACTGCGAAACCGTGGTTTTGCGCGGTAATACTCACGACGCCAGTCTCCAAGTTTTTGACCGGTTGGTTGCCGCCGCGATGTCCAAATTTGAGCTTGTAAGTCTGCGCACCGATGGCGTGGGCGATGATTTGGTGGCCAAGGCAAATCCCAAAAATCGGGAAACCTGCGGCAATCATTTCGCGCACGGCGGCGTGGGCGTAGCCGAGCGCGGCGGGGTCGCCCGGGCCGTTGGAGAGGAAGACGCCGTCGGGCGCGAAGGCTTTGATTTCCGAGGCGGGAGTGGTCGCGGGAAAAACGCGCACCGAGAAACCCGTGCGCGAGAGTTTTTTGAAAATGGAAGTCTTCGCGCCGAAGTCGTAGGCGGCGACGCGCCACACGGGGCGTTCGCCGTGAGCTTTGTTTTTGCCGAGATGTGTGCCCGGAACGGTGAAGGGGCGGCTCTCGCCCGAAAACGTGTTCGCCGCCGCGCAGGTGACATCGCGCACGAAGTCGGCACCGACCGTGCCCTGCCACTCGCGGGCGAGGCGCACGGCGTCGGCGTCGGAGATTTCTGCCGTGGAGATGCAGGCTTTCATCACGCCGTGCAGACGGAGCTTTTTGGTGATGGCGCGGGTGTCCACGTCCTCGATGCCCGGAATGTTATTTTGGAGCAGGTATTCGCCGAGCGGCTGTGTGGCACGCCAGTTGCTCACGACGGGGCTGAGCTTGCGCACGACCAGCCCTGCGCATTTGACGCCGCCCGATTCGCAGTCTTCGGAGTTGACGCCGTAGTTGCCGATTTCGGGAAAAGTGAGGGTCACGATTTGCCCGAAGTAGGACGGGTCGGTGAGGATTTCCTGATAGCCGGTCATGCTCGTGTTAAAAACCGCTTCGCCGCACACGGTGGCTTTTGCGCCGAAAGCCCGCCCGCGAAAGACGCTTCCGTCTTCAAGCGCTAAAACTGCGTTGGTTGACATGAGGGCGGCAGGAAACACAGCGGCGGCGCGGTGGGAAGAAAAAACGGCTTCCTTTCCGCGCAGTTATCGGTAATCCCACGCCCTTATGTTTGTTGACGAGACCACCGTTCTTCTCCGTGCCGGCAAAGGCGGCGACGGCTGCCTGAGCTTCCGGCGCGAAAAATTTTTGCCTAAAGGCGGCCCCGATGGCGGCGACGGCGGCAAGGGCGGCGACATCGTTCTGCGTTGCGATGAAAACACCAGCGACCTCGCTGCCTTCCGTTTCCAGCCGCACTGGTCTGCCAAGAACGGCCTGCCCGGCGGCGGGCGCGACAAACACGGTGCCAACGGCGCGGACTGCGCACTCGTGCTGCCGCCGGGGACGCAGGTGATAGACTGCGAGACGGAGCGGGTCGTCGCCGAGTTGACCGAGAACGGCGAGCACGTGGTGTTGCTCGCTGGCGGCAAGGGCGGTCTCGGCAACAACAACTTCAAGACCTCCGTCAACCAAGCGCCGCGCAAGACGACGCCCGGGCGCGAGGGTGGCACGGGCACGTTCAAATTAGTTTTGAAAACCATAGCCGACGCCGGTCTGGTCGGCTTCCCGAACGCGGGCAAATCCACGCTCACGGGTTGCCTCACCAACGCGCACCCGAAGGTGGCGGCGTATCCGTTCACGACGCTGCACGTCAACGTCGGTGCCGTCGAATACGCGGACACAGGCGAGAAACTTTTTTTGGCGGACATCCCCGGCCTCATTGAGGGTGCCCACGAAAACCGTGGCCTCGGGCACGAGTTTTTGCGTCACGTCGAACGCTGCCGCCTGCTGGTATTTCTGCTCGACATGGCGGGGACTGACGGGCGCAAACCCCGCGACGACTACAAGACCTTGGGCGAGGAATTGGAGCGTTACTCGCCTGCGTTGGCGGCAAAGCCGCGTCTGGTCGTGGCGAACAAAATGGATGTCTTGCCTGTGGCGGCAAAAAACTTGGCGTTGTTTAAGAAGCACCACAAATGCCGCATCGCGGAGGTGTCTTGTCTGACTGGCGAGGGTGTCGCCAAACTGCGCGAAATCCTCCGCGCCGAAGTGCGCAAAGCCAAAGCCGCAGAAGCGTGAGCGGCAGGGCGGCAGGGAGCGGTGGCGGCGGCGCGGGGGCGGCGCGGGGAGGTGGCGGCGTGTCTCGCGGTTGCCACTGGGGATAGGTCTTATAGGACTTATAGGACCTATAGGTCGTATATGTCCTATAGTACCTATAAGACCTATCCGTCCTATAAGACCTATTCCTATCCGTCCTATAAGGGTGCTGGCTTCCAGGAACCTTTCCGCTGCTTGCTTGTCCGTCGCCGCTCTTATGCGCAATTCGCTCTCTTCTTTCTCGCTCTCACTCCTGTTGATTTCGGCTGCGCCGCTGGCGGCGGCAGATGCCGCCGACACCGCTGGGCACGGTTTTTTTGAATCGCAATCTGCCCGCGACGCCGCGCTTCTTGAGTCGCGTGTGTCGCACGGCACCGCCGCCGAGGCGAAGTCGCCAATGCGCCAGCCCGCTTCGGCGGACGCGCTTGCCGCGCT
>JAITPT010000054.1 GCA_031289285.1 Puniceicoccales bacterium | reverse complement strand
AGCGCAGTGCCCGCCGACACCGCTTTCAAATCGGCAGCGGAAGACACTGGTTTTCGATAGGTCACGGCAACTGCGAAAAGCGGTGTCGGCGGGTGCTACGTTATCACTTCGCACCATCTGCCACCGCACTCCAAAAGTGCGAAAGGCATCTCATTCGGAACGCGCCGAGACAAATCCAAGAGACCGATTTTCATCGGGAAATGGTATCACAAACGTTCCCCGCTTTCCCTGTCAGCGCGGCGGCGGCGCGGCGGCGGCGGTGTTTTGCGGGTCGGCTTTGTGCCAGAGGGATTGCCAGTATTTTTGGTCTAAGGCGTAGGGGTCGGCGGGGAGTTTGGGGTCGTGCGACGGCGGCAAAACTCCGAACTTTTTTAACTCGCGGATGTATTGCGGGGTCGGCGCGAAACGCGGCATGTCGAAGCGGCGGATTTCCTCTAAACCGCGTTTCGTGCGCTCAATGCCGGCTAAAATTGTTTTGTAGCGCGGGTCGTTTTTGTCGGCAAAAACGGCTTTGCCGCAGCTCTCGTAGCCACCGGCACTTTTTGCTAACGGGCCGAGGAGCAAGGCGGAATCGGCGGGGACGCTTAGGTCGTAGAGAAGGTTTCGCGAGAAACGGCGGCGGGCATCTTTCGGCCCCTCGAAGGCGATACGCGGCGGGGCGACGGTTTCGTGCGAAGCGGTCAAGGGCAAGCGGGTGTTGCCACGCGGGCTGTGGCAGGAAACACAGTTTTTTTGAAGAATCTGCAACATTGCTTTTACCTCCGGCCATTGGAGGTCGGAGCGGTCAATGGTTTCCGCGATGTAGCCGCCAATCATGCCGCTGCCGAGCGCGGCGTAAGTGCCCGGATACGCCGCGCCAGTCTCTATCCAGAGGCGCAGCAGGGTCTGCTCGTGCGGGGTGAGTTTCGCGTTGCCGTGCGAACTTTTGCCGTGCGAACCGTTCGCGAGTTTGAGCAGACGGCTGGCACTGCTGCCGAGGGCGCGTGGCGGGTAATTGCTCTGCGCGAGATTGCGCCCGTCGCCAAGGAGGTCGCGGGCGGTGAGCGTGTGGTAACTGACGCTGTAGAGCGGTGTGCGGTGGCCGGTGAGGTTGACGCCGCCGGAGCGTTTTTGGGCGTTGTGGCAGGAGACGCAGTAGCGGTCGAGGATGGGCTGAATGTCGCGGGGAAAATCAATGACGTCGGGAATGCCGGTGGGCTGGGCGAGGCGGTTGCCGAGGGCGTCGCGGCCACGGTAATCGGCGACGGGCGTGATGGGGCTGGGCGGACGCCGGAGCGCGGCGGGAATGACGCGGTTGTTCGGCGCGGCGGTGCGCTCTTCGTGGCAACCGATGCACGAGTTGACTTCGCCGGGCATGAGCGAGAGGAAGGATTGCATACGCTTGACGGCGAGGTTGTCGGCGTCGAGGGCGACGAAGAAAAAGGCGCGTAGCGCGGGCAACTCGAAGTGCGCGGAGCCGTCGGCTTCGACGGGCACGGTGCCCACGATGCGCTCCAGCGTGAACGTGCCGCCTTGCGAAAGCGGCTCCATTCCCGCCGCGAAGTTGAGGGGCTTGGGCAACGTTTCGAGAATGAGCAGTTTCTTGATTTCGCCGCGTTTGACGCCCGCCATGTTGCGGCCTTCATAGACGTTGGAGAGGATGAGGCGTCCGCTGTTTTTCGAGAAATCGGTGTTTGACACCATTCGTTTTTCGTGCTCGCGGCGGATGACTGGGCGCGGCTCTTGAATGCCGAGGCGTTTGCTGCGCCATTCGCGAGGAAGCGAGAAGAGCGTCTGCTCGCGCTGTGCGCCACGCCGGTTGCGCGTGAACGCGACCCACGCAGCGGGCGGGTCCCAGACGGGTTTCTCTGCGCCGCGTCCGTCTATAAGCACGAGTCGTCCGCCGCCGCGCACCGCCATAAACACCTCTTCGGAAAACGCCCACGGGTCGCGGTAATCCCAGCCGCGAGTGACGCGCCGCGCCGAGTTTTTGACGTCGGGGCCGCGGCGCGGGTCAATTATGCCGACAGGGCCGGTGTGCTCGGAGAGGCCGTGCCACGGGGAAAATGTGGCGACCACTTTTTCGGAACGCGGGATAGGTTTGGCGTCAATGAAGACGGTGCCGGGCTGCATATTTCCGTAATAGACCATCTGTTGGGTGCCGTCGGGGTGCATCGTCCAGAGGTGGTGGTAGTGGACTTGCGAGCGGTCAACATACTCCCAGCGCGTGTAGAGGATTTTGCCGTCGGGGAGCGGCCACGGGGTGTTGTCGTGCTCGACGTTGCCAGAGAGGGGACGGATGTTTTTGCCGTCGGCGTCGCAGCCGTGAAGCGTGGCGACAGGCGTTAGCCAGCACTGCACCCAGCGTTTGGCGCGGGTGGAGACGAAGATGATTTTGCCGTCGGCGGTGTAGGTCGGCTCGATGTCGTCACAGTCGCCGTCGGTGAGTTGGCGCAGCGCGGTGCCGTCGAGCGCAATCTCGTAGAGGTGAAAATGCGTTGTTCCGCCGCGCCGATAAGCGAAGAGGATTTTTGAGGCGTCGTAGGAAACTTGCGGGTCGCGAATGGAGCCGGCGGGGTCGTCGAGGAGGATGCGAAGTTGGTTAGTGTCGAGGTCGAGCAGGCAAAGTTTCCCGCCATCGTGCGGCGCGGGGCGGTGGGCAACATCGTCCGCGTAGTAGCCGAAATTGGCATACCAGTGGGAATCAATGCCGTCAGGGCGAACCGCGAAAACGATTTGTTTGACATCGTGCATCGGGCCGTCGGGTGCGGTGCGGAACTCGTCGAGGAGAGTGCGGGGAAGGGCGGGCGTGGCGGCAATGACGGGCGCGGACGCGGGCGTGGCAGGTGCTCCAACGGCGGGCGCAGCGGGCAGCAGGTTTGCGGCGGGCGCGGCAGCGAGGAACGCGAGGATGCGAATGGCGGTGGTGAGTTGCATGGCGTTATGAGCGTTGTGAGAAACGATTGTCCCCCTTCCCTTCCCTCTTTTTTACAGCAAACCAAGCTCCATTTTTCCGGCTTCGGAAATCATGTCCGATGTCCAAGGCGGTTCCCAAACGATGTTGACATCGGCCTCGTGGACGCCCGGCACAGTGAGAACTCGGTTGCGGGCATCCTCGGCGATGACCGGCCCCATGCCACAACCGGGAGCCGTAAGCGTCATCAAAACCTCGACCTTGTGCTTGTCCGCCGCGCCCTCGATTGGGCGGACGTGCATGGAATAGACGAGACCGAGGTCAACGATGTTGACAGGGATTTCGGGGTCAAAAACCGTTTTCAGCTGCTCCCAGACAGCGGCCTCGTCGGGCGGCCCAGAGTGGCCCGGATGCTCGGCGGCACCGTGCGAACCGTAGGCGTCGGTCTGGCCAGCGACGGGCGCATCGGTGGGCGGTTGCTCGCCGAGCGAGTCGGCGTCGGCACCGTTGATGCGAAACATGCCGAAGTCGCAAACGACCGTGAAGTTGCCGCCAAGCCGGTTGGCGATGTTGACCCGTGTGCCAGCGGGCAGAGACATCGGGTCGCCCGACGGAATGATGGTGGCAGAAACCTCGCGGGAGAGCGTGCGATCATTGCTCTGAGCGAATTGCTTGCTCGCAGTGACGTCTGCGACCTTTTCGGAAAACTCGGCGTTCATACCGCGCCAAGAAACGAAAAACGCGCCGTCGAGGGAAGGAAATCTTCTCAATCGAGCAGGCATTTTGACAACCCGCCGTAGAGGTCAATGCGGCGGTCGCGCAGGAACGGCCAGATGCGGCGGAACTCGCGCTGCCCCGCCAAATCGCACTCGACGACGAGCACTTGCTCCCGCTCCGCCGAGGCGCGGGCGAGCACTTGCCCGTAGGGGTTGGCGACAAAACTTTGCCCCCAAAACTCGGTGTCGCCCTCGACGCCGACGCGGTTGACCGCCGCGACATGGCAGCCGTTGGCGACGGCGTGGCCGCGCTGCACGGTCTCCCACGCGCAATGTTGCGCCTCGCCAAGTGCGGCTTTTTCGGCGGGTAGCCAACCGATGGCGGTCGGGTAAATCAGCACGTCGGCACCGGCGAGATTGGCGAGGCGGGCGGCTTCGGGGAACCACTGGTCCCAGCAAATAAGAACTCCGATGTTGCCGTGCGCGGTTTTCCAAACGGGGAAGCCGAGGTCGCCGGGCGTGAAATAAAACTTCTCCTCAAACGCCGGGTCTTGCGGGATGTGCGCCTTGCGATACTTGCCCAGATAGGTGCCGTCGGCGTCAATCACGGCAGCGGTGTTGTGATAAACCTCGCTCCCGCGTGACTCGAAAAACGGGGCGACGATGACGACGCCAAGGCGCTTCGCGGCGGCTTGTAGCTCGCGGGTCGTCGCGCCGTCGGGGATAGGCTCCGCGAGGTCGAAGTGCGCGGGGTCTTGGTGGATGCAAAAATAGCGCGTCGTGAACATCTCTTGCAAGGCGACGACTTTTGCGCCGCTCGCGGCAGCCTCTTCGATGCGCGGAATGGTTTTGCGGAGGTTCTCCGCTGGCGTCGGCGCGGCGGTAAGTTGGATGAGACCAAGAGTGAGTGTGTCCATGTTCGGGAGGTTTTTTTTCGGGAAAAAGAAGCAGCGGAAAAGGCAGCGGTTGGGTGGCGGGTGGCGGCGGGAAACTGGTGGGCGGCTGGCGAGGCGGTTAGATTTTTGCGATGAGTGCGACGGCGTGGACGGCGATGCCTAAGCCTGCGCCGAGGTCGTCAAGTTTTTCGTTGGTCGTCGCTTTTACGCCGACGCAATCGGGCGCGATGCCCAGCGCGGCGGCGAGACTCGCCTGCATGGCGGCGATGTGCGCGGCGATTTTCGGACGCTCGGCGATGACGACTGCGTCAATGTTTTGCAGCGCGTAACCGCGTTTGCCGACTTCGGCGACGGCGCAGCGCAGGATGTCCAGCGAGCACATGTCTTTGCAGGCGGGGTCGGTGTTGGGGAAATAGAAACCGATGTCGCGCAGGCCAGCTGCGCCGAGGATGGCGTCGGCGATGGCGTGGCAGAGCACGTCGGCGTCGGAGTGTCCGTCGGGGCCGACTTCGGACGGGATTTCGACGCCGCCGAGGATGCAGCGTCGGCCTTGTTTTAGTGGGTGGATGTCGTAGCCGACGCCGATACGGATGGGAGGACTCATGTAGATGCGAATGTGGAAGTGGATGAAAAAAAAGGTTCGGGAGTTGGGAGAAGACAAATAAAAAAACGAGGTGAAACCACGGATGGACACGAATGGGCACGAATAAAAAAAACAAAAAAACAATAAAAATGATAAAAAAAGACAGGAAGTTTTAACCGCAGATAACGCAGAGAGCGCGGATAAGGCAGATAAGGCAGATATGGCAGATGAAAATCTCAAATCTCAAATTTCAAATCCCAAATCTGAAATTTCAAATCTCAAATCTCAAATTCCATGTCTGTGACATGAAATCCCAAACCTACCTCCGCCCTTCCGAGTTCGTCTGCGGTCGGTGTCTCCATTTTTCCCATCTGCGCCATCTCCGCCATCTGCGCTCTCTGCGTTATCTGCGGTTAAATTTTTATCATTATTTTTTCTTTTTTCCCATTCGTGCCCATTCGTGTTCATCCGTGGTTTCTCCTCGTTTCCCTATTCGCTGTCTCCCCCCTCGCCTCTCTACGCTTGCCGACACTGCCGTCCCCGCCTTTTTTCACAGCAATATGGCCGTCCGTCTCCACAACACACTCAGCCGTTCCGAGGAAACCCTCGCTCCTCGCGAGCCAGATGCTCCCTATCGCATGTATTGCTGCGGCCCTACGGTCTATGGCCCCGCGCACATCGGCAACTTCCGCACCTTCCTCCTCCAAGACGTCCTGCGCCGCGTGCTCCAGCTTGACGGCACCGAGGTCAGGCACGTCCGCAACATCACCGACGTTGACGACAAGACCATCCGCCGCTCCCAAGAGGAAGGCCTCTCGCTGCACGACTTCACTGCCAAGTGGACGGAAAAGTTTCGCCAAGACTGCGCCGCTCTCAACCTCCTGCCGCCGCACGTCGAGCCATCCGCCGTCGAAAACATCCCGCTCCAAATCGCGATGATAACGAAGCTCATCGCCAACGGCCACGCCTACACCGCGCCCGACGGCTCCGTCTATTTCAAAATCCACTCTTGCGCGGACTACGGGAAACTCTCGCGCCTCGACACCTCGACGCTCCGCGCCCAAGACCTCAACAGCGCTGGCACCGTCAACAACTCCGACGAATACGCCCGCGAGAGCGTCAACGACTTCGCCCTCTGGAAGGCCCGCAAGCCTGCCGACGGCCCCAACTTCTGGCAAAGCCCTTGGGGCGAAGGCCGCCCGGGCTGGCACATCGAGTGCTCCGCTATGAGCACACATTTTCTCGGCGAAACCTTCGACCTCCACGGCGGCGGCATTGACCTGTGCTTCCCGCACCACGAAAACGAAATCGCCCAAGCCGAATGCGCTACCGGCAAAAAAGACTTTGCCGCCCACTGGTTCCACTGCGCACACCTCATGGTGGACGGCGCAAAAATGTCCAAAAGCCTCGGCAACCTTTACACGCTCGACGACCTCCGCGCCCGCCACGCGACGCCCACCGAAGTGCGCTACACGCTCATCGCTGGCCACTATCACAGCCAGCTTAACTTCACGCTCAAAGGTCTCGCCGACGCCGCCTCCGCCCTCACAAAAATCCGCAAAGGCGCGGACAAGCTCCTCGAGAAATGCGGCCTCACCCGCGCCGACTTCGCCCCGCTCGCGACGCCGGAAACGCTCACCGCTTACGGCGAGTTTCAGGGCGCATGGGACACCCTGCGCGACGACCTAAACATCCCCGGTGCCCTCGGCAAAATCTTCGGAGTACTCGCCGTCGCCACCGCGCCCGAGCGCGACGCCGCGCAGGCCCGCGCCGATTTATCTGGCCTCGGTAACCTCCTCTACGCACTCGGCCTCGACCTCTACGCAAGTGCTGGCAAGACCGACGACGCCGGTGCCGGTGCTGCCGACGCCGTGCCTGCCGAGGTTGTCGCGCTTGGCGAACGCCGCTGGGCTACCAAACAGGCGAAAGACTTTGCCGGTGCCGACGCCCTCCGCGCCGAGCTTGCCGCCCTCGGTTGGAAGTCCGTTGACCGCAAAGACGGCTACTCGCTGGAAAAGCTGTAGGCCAATGTAGTGTGGCACAGACAATCCTGTCTGTGGGCTGTCTGTGGGCGAAGCGTCGCCGGAGGCGACGGCAACACAGACAGGATTGTCTGTGCTACACTCACGCTACGCTCCACGCTTCCTGCCCGCTGCATCAATACCGTGCCATGTCGGGCGCGAGGGTCGCTGCCCAGCGGTCTATGCCGCCGCGCATACTGGCGGCGTCGGCGAACCCGCGCCCACGCAAGATTTGCGCCGCAAGCAACGAACGTTGGCCGTGGTGACAATGCGTGATGACCTCCGCGCCAACAGGCAACTCGCCAATCCGCGACGCCAACTCGGCAAGCGGGATGTGAAGCGAACCGCCGATGCGGCAGAGCGCACGTTCGTCCGCCCGCCGCACGTCGAGCAACAACACCGCGCCGCGCCGCGCCAGCCTCGCCGCAGCCTCCTCGCAAGAAATCTCGATAGGCGCACCACCGTCTGCCGCCGTCGCCCCAGCCGCCCCCGTCGCTCCCGCCGCCGCCGTCGCGCAGCAGCCGCCGAAGACATAGTTTCGCGCCTCAATCGCCGTGATACGCGGCGCATCGCCGCAGAGCGGGCACGCGGGATTGCGCGGCACACGCACCGTCCGCGCCGCGCCTGCGAGCAAATCGAGCATGAGAAGTTTCCCGCGCAACGGCTCGCCTGCGCCCGTCGCGAGCTTCACCGCCTCCATCGCCATGAGGCTGCCGACCGCGCCGCAAAGCGCACCGAAAACGCCTGCCTGTTCGCAAGTCGGCACCGAGGCGGGGTCAGGCATTTCCGGAAAAAGGCAGCGGTAACACGGCGCGTCTGCGCTGCCGCCGAACACCGCCACTTGCCCCGAAAATTGGAAAACGCTCCCGTGGACGAGCGGCTTGCCCGCCAACACGGCGACGTCGTTGGCGAGGTAACGCGCCGCGAAGTTGTCCGTGCCGTCGAGCACGATGTCGTAGCCCGCGACGAGCGCGGCGGCGTTCGCAGGCGTCAACCCCTCCGCGTGGGCGACAAGCTGCGTCTGCGCGTTGAGCGCCCGCAGCGCGGCAAAGCCCGCCTCGAGTTTCGCCAAACCGGCGTCCGCCTCGCGAAAAAGAATTTGCCTCTGGAGATTGTGCGTGGCGACGGTGTCGTGCTCCGCGACGCCGAGCACACCGACTCCGGCGGCGGCGAGATAGAGTGCGGCGGGCGAGCCGAGGCCGCCGAGACCGAGCAGCAAAACGCGAATGTTGCGCAGACGTTCTTGGCCGGCCTCGCCGATTTGCGGCAGGCGCAGCTGGCGACTGTATCGGAGTTGTTCTTCGCGGGTGAGCGGCATGTCCGCCAAAATCCCCGCGCACCCCGTTTCCGGCAACGCCGAAACTTCGCAAAAACTTCGCAGCCGTCGCGTCATGCCGTGCCGCGCCGTGCCCGCCGTCGCGCCCGCCGCGTCCGCCGCGATTGCAACATCTCACGCTGCCGCCTGTCTTCCTGCGCACTATGCTCAACCACGACTCCAGCTCCCGTTCCCACTCCGCGCTTTCTACTCTCCTGCGCCTCGCCGCCCTCCCGCTCGCCGCGCTGCTCGCCACCGCCGCGCCGCAAACTGCCGCCGCTCAAACCGCCGCCACCGCGCCCGCAAAACCTGTTTTGCCGACGCCGCAACAGGTGCTTTGGCAAGACATGGAACAAATCATGTTTGTCCATTTTTCGGCGAACACTTGGCAAGGCCGCGAATACGACAATCTCTCCACGCCGCTCTCCGCCATCAATCCCGACAAATTAGATGTCAACCAGTGGATTGACGCCGCCGAAGCCTTCAACGCGAAGATGATTTTATTTGTCGCCAAACACGCGGGCGGTTTTTGTTGGTGGCAAACCGACTCCACGGATTACGGCATTAAAAACACTACCTATAAAAACGGCAAAGGTGACGTGCTCGACGAATTAGCAAAAGCGTGTTTCAAGCGCGGAATGAAACTCGGCATTTATATTTCTCCAAGCGACACAAAACACGGCGCAGGAAATGGCGGCAAAATAAACGACCCCGTTAAACAAGCCGCCTACGCAAAGGTTTTGCGCCGCCAGTGGGAAGAAGTGTTGTCGCGCTACGGAAAACAAATTGTAGAAGTCTGGTTTGACGGCGGGGTTGTTGTCCCGCTCGAAGACATTATCCGCAAACACGCGCCGCAGAGCATCGTTTTTCAAGGCCCGTTTGCCGATATTCGCTGGGTGGGCAACGAGCGCGGTTTTTGCCCCTATCCGAATTGGTACACCCTCGCCGCAAAAGACGCCCGCACTGGCGGCGCGACCGCAGATAAGAGCCATCCCGACGGCGATGCTTGGCTGCCCGTAGAAGTGGACACAACGCTGCGAAATCATTTCTGGTTTTGGACAAAAGCAAACGAAAAGAGTCTGCGCAGTTTAGATAATTTAATGGGCATTTATTATCAATCCGTAGGGCGCGGCGCAATGTTGCTGCTAAACTCAACGCCGGACACCACGGGGCTTATTCCGTTAAAAGACATGGAGTTATATCGCGCATTCGGAAAAGAAATTGGGCGGCGTTTTGGCAAAAGCATCGCGGAAACTTCCGGCAAGGGCAACACGCTTGAATTACGTTTAGAGAAACCAGCCGTCATTGACCACGCGATTATACAAGAAGATTTAGCGTTGGGACAGCGCGTCCGCAAATACGACATAGAAGGTTTTTCCGGCGGCGCGTGGCGTGTGCTTGCGCGTGGTTTATCGGTCGGGCAAAAGCGCATCGAACAATTTGCACCTGTCGAAGTTTCGGCGGTGCGTCTGCGCGTTGTAGAGTCGTCGTTTCCCGCCGTGATACGGCGTCTGGCAGTGTTTAATACAGGCGCGGCAAAGTTAGTTTCCGTCGGTGGCGCGTCGCTCGCCAAACCCGAAAAAGCCGCGAGTGAAGTTCGCATCGAAAACAACGGCAATTTCTCTTTTGATTTGTCGCCGTTTATCCCTCTCGCCGAGCAATACGTATTGCGTTTCCGTGCGGGCACCTCGCTTGCCCGCCCGACCGCTGTTTCGTTGTGGGTTGACGGCGTAGAGTTAGCAAACATGGCGGAAGTCCTCTCCGATGGCAGTGTCCGCGTGAATATCACTGGTTACCCTTCGATGAAAAAGGACAGCATCCTCATCAAAGGCAACTTCGCCAAGCACCGTGGTCGTCTCGCCCTGTCCGTGCAGTAATCCTAAAAACGGCAGTTAATGCGGGCGGTTTTAGGTTAATCCTACAAACGTTTCACAGTCGTCCCATAGCAGCGAGAGTATTGGGGACGGTGCCTGGGGCTGCATCAAACCCCAAGCGGCTTGCCCGACTGGGAACGCTGGCGTCTCGGCGGCTGCTGACGTCACCTGCGGCGACGCTTCGGGGCCGGCGGGACGCCAGCACTCCCAGTGCCCGCCCGCGCAGATTTCCGCCCGCAAAAAAACACCCGCTTTTTTCTTGCGCCTGCCGCCGACGCCGCAAAGCTCGCGGCTTTCCCTAACTACCGTTTTCACCTGACTTCTCTCAACATGTCCAAACCGACAACAACTCCCAAAACCGCCGCCGCGAAAGCTGTTTTCAAGGCGCTCGACACATTCAAAATCGAAACCCCAAGTTGGGGTTACGCCGACACCGGAACGCGCTTCGGAAAGTTTTTCCAAGACGCCGCCGCGATTGACCTCAACGACAAGCTCGCCGACGCCGGGCAAGTCCACGCACTCACGGGTTGCTGCCCGCAGGTCGCCGTCCATGTCCTCTGGGACTTCCAGCCCGGCCAAGACCCAAAGGAGGTCGCCGCCCTCGCCGCCGGACACGGCGTGCGCATAGGCGCAATCAACCCGAACCTTTTCCAAGACCAGATTTACAAATACGGCTCGTTCGCCAACACCGACCCCGCCGTGCGCAAAGCCGCGCTCGACCACACACTTTATTCTATTGACCTCGGCAAAAAACTCGGCTCGCAGTGCGTCTCGATGTGGCTCGCCGACGGCGTGAATTATCCGGGGCAGGCGTCCGTCCGCGCTCGCAAAAAACGCATGGAGGAATGCCTCACCGCCGCCCACAAAAAACTCGCACCCGGCCAGCTGCTGCTCATCGAATACAAGCCCTTTGAACCGGCGTTTTACGCAACCGACATCGCCGACTGGGGCATGTCTTACCTCTACGCAAAAAAGGCGGGCAAGCAGGCACGTGTGCTCGTGGACACCGGCCACCACTACACCGCACAAAACATCGAGCAAATCGTCGCGTGGCTCCTCGACGAAAATATGCTCGGCGGTTTCCACTTCAACGACCGCCGCTACGCCGACGACGACCTCACGCTCGGCTCCATTGACCCGTATCAGGCGTTCCGCATTTTTCACGAAATCCACCACCACACTTTTGACGCCGGAAAACCCGCCGACATCGCCTACATGATTGACCAGTCGCACAACGACAAATCGAAGATTGAGGCGACCATTCAGACGGTCGTCACCGCGCAGGAACTTTACGTCAAGGCCGCACTCGTTGACCACAAACGGCTCGCCGCACTGCAAGACAAAAACGCACAGATTGACGCGGAGGAGATTTTGAAGACGGCGTTTTTCACGGACGTAAAACCGTTCATCCGCGAATGGCGTCTCGCCAATGGTTTGCCCGAAGACCCCTTGAAGGCGCACCGCGAAAGTGGCTACGAGCGCGACGCCGCCAAAGCCCGCAAAGCCCGCCGCAAGGAGCTGGGCATCGTGCAATCCGGCTCTTACGCCTGAGGGGCGCAGGTGCTCGTTCGTGAAAAACACGGAGGAGCACTCGGTAGATAGGACGTATAGGACGTATAAGACCTATAGGTCCTATAAGACTTATACGACCTATAGGTCCTATAGGTCCTATAAGACCTGAGCGTTTTGTGCAGCTGCCTACACGTATTGGGAGTCTTTCTCGCCCAACTTCGCGCCACGGGCGTTGGCACTGCGGATGAGGGCGTCCGCCATGTCGGAAGGAGTCTCGGCAACTTCAATTCCGCACTCGCGGAAGATGGCGATTTTCGCAGCCGCCGTGTCTTCCTTGCCGCCAATCACCGCACCAGCGTGACCCATGCGACGTCCGGCAGGAGCCGTCGCGCCAGCGATAAATCCGGCGACAGGCTTCGTGCAATTTTCCTTGAGCCAGCGGGCAGCCTCCACCTCGGCGTTGCCGCCTATCTCGCCAATCATGACGATGCCAAAGGTGTCGGGGTCGGC
This sequence comes from Puniceicoccales bacterium, assembly GCA_031289285.1. Taxonomy (GTDB): domain Bacteria; phylum Verrucomicrobiota; class Verrucomicrobiia; order Opitutales; family UBA953; genus CALNBE01. The sequence goes on along the minus strand of JAITPT010000054.1, from coordinate 2,700 downwards.
ACTGAAAAGTTTTACGATGTCGAGGTGGCTGGTGCCGTTCACGGGGTCGCCGCCGATGCCGACACTCGTGCTCTGGCCGAGGCCGCGCGTAGTTATCTGATAGACCGCCTCGTAGGTGAGCGTGCCCGAACGCGAGACGACGCCGACGTGCCCTTTGCGGTGAATGTAGCCCGGAGCGATGCCGATGCGACAGCCGCCAGCCGAGTCTTTGCCCTCGCCCGGGGTGACGATGCCCGGACAATTCGGGCCGACGAGACGGGTCTTGCCGCCGGTGATGACGCGCTTCACACGCACCATGTCTTTAATGGGAATGTCCTCGGTGATGGCGACGGCAAGCTCGAGGCCGGCGTCCGCGCATTCGAGGATGGCGTCGGCTGCGAAGGGCGGCGGCACGAAGATGCAAGAGACGGTCGCGCCAGTCTCGCGGGCAGCGTCGGCGACGGTGTTAAAGATGGGAACCTTCGCGCCGTTGTGCTCGAAGAATTGCCCGCCTTTGCCGGGGGTGACGCCCGCCACGAGCTTCGTGCCGTAGTCGAGAGAGAGCTTGGCGTGGCGTCCACCGAAGTCGCCGGTGATGCCTTGCACAAGAATTTTTGTGTCTGCGTTGACAAGTATTGCCATGAGTGTGTCGTAGTTTTTCGGATTACTGGATTGGAGGTGAAAATGAAAAAAACAGAGCCGCTCGCGACGTTGCCGTCGCTCTTGCTCCGCTGTGTCTCGCTTCGGGCAAAAGTCTTGTTTCACGCCGACGGCTTTGCAAGCGGGGATTGTTACGTATTCAAAAAATAATCCGTAGCTCGACGACTTCCGCCCGCGAGCCAATACGCGCCGGAAAGCCCCAGAGGCCCAGCCCCGATGTGACAAATACCTGCGTCGCGCCCGAGTTGCCGAGGCCGTGCGACACCTTAAAAATCCAGCGCACAAGCCATGTCACCGGCCAAGTTTGCCCCGCGTGTGTGTGCCCCGAAAGCAGCAAGTCCACGCCCGCCGCCTCCGCCTCGGCAAGCGATTTCTTGGCGGGCTGGTGGTCGAGCACGATGACGGGTTTTCCGGCGGAACGGGTGCGCGGCAGGATTTCCAAAATCGCTTTGCGAGACTCCTCGCCCACCATGCCGCGCCCGCTTCTGTCCACGCGCCCGACCAACCAAAACTCGCCGTTCACGAGCACCGCCTCGTCGCGCAAAACACGTATGCCCGCCGATGTCAAAAATGCGGTGACGCCGCCGTCGCGATCATGGTTGCCCAGCACGGCATAGACACCGAGCGGGGCTTTCAATTTACGCAATTCCTCGTCGCAACGCTCCGCGACGACTGGCGCGAGAGCAGCGTCCACAAGGTCGCCGGGCAGCAGAATGATGTCAGCACCAAGGGCGTTGATTTTTTCGACAAACTGCGCAACACGCCCCCGCCCGATGATTTCGCCCATGTGGAAATCAGCGGCAACCGCCACGCGCAACGTTTTCGGGGAACCGGCGGAGGAGGAGGTGGGAGCGGCTGTGGTTGAGACGGTGGCGGAGGCAGAGGAGGAGGTGGTGGTGGCGGCGGCTGTGGCGGCTGTGGCGGTGAAGGAGGTGGGAGCGGTGGTGGTGGTGGTGTGTCGTGCGAACTGGATTGTGGCGGTCGTTGTCACGGGCGATGCGTAATTGTGGTAGCCCTTGGCGAGGAGGGCGGCGACAAACAGGATGACTCCGGTGCAGGCGATACGTTTTGCTGTGGCATAGTTGTGCCGCACGATTTCTGGCCAGAACGGGCGGCGTTTGTGAATGAACCCGAGCAGGTCGAAAGCGAGTGTGGCGAGGAACCAGTAGGGGGTGGTTATCAACCATGCGCCGCCGAGAATACGCATCGTTGCGAAGGGTGTGGCGGTGTGTCCGCGCAACGCAAACCCCACAAAAAACAAGACTGACCACCCCACAACTGCCCCCACAAAAAGCCAGCGCAGTAGCGGGCGGTTTGCAAAAAATGCCTGTGCGGCGCGAAGCCCCGCATAGATACCAGTTCCAAGAGAAATGCAAATTAACCCTATAACGATAAGAAAAAAAGGAAACATCGTGCGCAAACACTGGCAAATTCAGAAAAAGCCCGCAATCGTTTTGTCACCCCCCTCCAAAAAAGGGACAGACCCTTTTTCACTTGCATCCATCGGAACCAGTGACACAAACCACCATCTTCGCACACACTCCTTCAAAGATGTGCATCGCCTGAAACACTGCTTTGCAATACCCCCCAAAGCACAAAAGAACCCAAAAAGGGACAGACCCTTTTTTCACTTGCATCCCGATTTTTGTTCAACTTGGGCAGGGCTGGCTGCGCACCGCACTCCACAAAACTGCGCATCGCTTTGCTGTCACAACGCTTTTTTTTGGAGTGCGGTGGCAGAGGGTGCGAAGCGTTAGCGCAGCACCCGCCGACACCGCTTTCACAGCGAACAACCCCCCGCGCGTACCCGTGTCTCTCTGCCGTTTTGAAAGCGGTGTCGCTGGGCGCGAAGGAGCACTCCGCACCCTCTGCCACGACCAAAAAGGGACAGACACTATTTTTCGCTTGCATCCCGATTATTGTTCAACTCGGGCTGGGCTGGCTGCGCACCGCACTCCACAAAACTGCGCACCACTTTGCTGTCACATCGCTTTTTTTTGGAGTGCGGTGGCAGAGGGTGCGTAGCGTTAGCGCAGCACCCGCCGACACCGCTTTCGCAGA
>JAITPT010000012.1 GCA_031289285.1 Puniceicoccales bacterium | reverse complement strand
CCGCCCACTCTCACGGAACTAAAATCCCGGGGTCCAAAGAAGTTGTCCCTACTGGTTCGGGTGTTTCTCAAGCCCATATCCTCGCGTCCTACTCAAAACAGCGAGGAACCTGAAATGTGAAGCCAAGTATAGAAAATGGCTGCCTTTTAATTCGATGGAATTACTTTCGCAGATGCTGCAACCTCTCGATTGCCAGAGCCTTTGGCACCAACGCAGGCAGATGACGGAACTTCTTCCCGACGTTCGTGTTTTCCCATAACGCATTCCGCACCAAAACACCAGAAACACAAAACACCCAAAAACTCGCATGAACCGTTCCTCATTTTTCGCCGCCTGCGCCCTCGCAGCAGCAAACTTCCTCTTGCCAGCCGCGCCGCCCGCTTTTGCCGCCGACGCCGCCACGCCCGCGCCCTCCTTCGCAGGCACACGCTGGGCACTCACGCTCCCCAATGGAGCCGCTGGCTGGCTGGGCATTACCGAAAATAACGGCAAGCTCGAAGGCAGCCTGCTGTGGGGAGGCGGCAACCCGTTTCCGGTAGATGTCGCCGCGAAAGACGCCGCGCTCGTCGTCACCCGCACACACCGCGAACGCCGCCGCACGGTCACAGAGACGCTCGTTGCGACGCCCAGTGCAGACGGCTCGCTGGCAGTTACGCAGACCTTTACGGCGGACGGCAAAGAGGTGCGCCGTGGTGCGAAGTTTTCCGGCAAACGCATCCCCGCGCTCCCGCCGCGCCCCGATTTGTCGAAGCTCGTTTTCGGCGAACCCGTGAAACTCATCGCCGACGGCGACGCGCTTAACAACAAATGGGCAGTGATGAACAAACGCGCCTTCAACGGCTGGTCGCTCAAAAACGGTGTTCTCTCCAACAGTGTCGTTTTCAACGGCAAACCGCGCCACGGCACAAACCTGCGCACCCAAGCGAGCGACTTCACCGACTTCAATCTCAAGGTCGAGGTTTGCATGGCGAAGGACGGCAACAGCGGGATTTACCTGCGCGGCATCTACGAAATCCAAATGGCGGACTCCTATGGCAAGAAACCCGACCACTTCAACATGGGTGCGCTCTACGGGCGCATCGCGCCGAGCGTCGCCGCCGAAAAACCAGCAGGCGAATGGCAGACGGTGGACATCACCCTCGTTGACCGCCACGTAACTGTCATTCTCAACGGCAAAAAAATCATTGATAACCAACCCGTGCTTGGCTGCACGGGCGGCGCACTCACGGCGGACGAGTTTCTCCCCGGCCCGATTTATTTACAGGGCGACCACACAAACGTCAGCTACCGCAACATGGTGCTCACGCCAATAAAAAGAGGTTAAAGCTCTTAAACCTAAAAACGGCAGTTAATGCGGGCGGTTTTGCACAATCTTTTGGCCGGATGCGGTTTGCGCTTTCCGCTCCACGCACCACAAGGTGCGCGTCGGGAAAGCGCAAACCGCAGCCGCCTCAAAATCTTGCGCAAACCCATCCCGCTGAACTGCCGTTCTTAGGATAATCCCGCTGTGTGCGGAGCGAGAGTCTGATGAACGTAAGTTGTTTTGAAGTCAAGCGAAAAAAATGGCTGCCTTTTTATTCGAGTGCGGCAAATGGCCAAAATGTCTGCTGCGTTGTAAATGCATGATTTTCCGAGTGGTTGTGAGGCAAATTCGGACTCCCTCCGAAAAGTTGCCAGAATAATTAACCAGACTAATTCCTTTCGAGAAGAAGGGTGGTGGTGGGGGGGATTTTCACGGAACTAAGATACCATGTTCCAAAGAAGTTGTCTCTACTGGTTCGGGTGTTTCTCGAACTCATATCCTCGCGTCCCACTCAAAATAGCGAGGAACCTGTTCGGTGTTCTAAAATGCGGGTTCAAAGCGAGGTGCGCGCCAGCACGGCATTTGCCATTTCTTGGGTGCCGACACTTTTGCCGCCAAACGCGATGTCCACCGTGCGGAAACCGTCGGCGACAGCTTTTTTTACAGCGTTTTCGAGCACGTCTGCCTCGGTGTTCAAGCCGAAACTGTGGCGCAGCATGAGGGCGGCACTGAGGATTTGGGCACAAGGGTTGGCGATGCCTTTTCCGGCGATGTCGGGTGCGCTGCCGCCGGCAGGTTCGTAGAGACCGAAGGGCAGAGCGTGGCTGTTTTTCACGTCGCCAAGACTCGCCGACGACAACATGCCGAGCGAACCACACACGACGGCCATTTCGTCGGAGAGGATGTCGCCAAACATATTTTCGGTGAGCAAGACATCGAACGACGCCGGAGCGCGCACGAGTTGCATGGCGGCGGCGTCAACATACATGTGCGAGAGGGCGATGTCGGGCGCGGTGGCGGCGACGCGGGCGGCGACGGTTTTTCGCCAGAGCACGGAGCATTCGAGGACGTTCGCTTTATCCACCGAGAGGAGGCGTTTGCCACGGGCGCGGGCGGTGGCGATGGCGACATCGGTGATACGTTCGATTTCGCTCTTGCGGTAAATCATTGTGTCCACGGCTTCGATGTCGCCAGAGGGAAGTTCGGTTGTGCGTTTTTCGCCGAAGTAGAGGCCGCCAGTGAGTTCGCGGATGCACACCATGTCTATGCCGTTTGCGATGCGTTCCGTGCGGATTGGCGATGCGTCGGCAAGTGCCTTGGGAAGGTAGCCCGGGCGGATGTTGGCAAACAGTTTGAAATGTTTGCGCAGGGGCAAAAGCGCGGCGCGTTCGGGCTGCTCGGCGGGGGGCAGGTGTTCCCATTTCGGGCCACCGACGCTGCCAAACAAAATCGCGTCGGCGGCGCGACAGGCTTCGAGTGTGGCGTCGGGAAGCGCTTTGCCAGAGGCGTCAATCCCAGCACCGCCGACAGGGTGAACGGAGTAGTTGAGGCTGTGTCCGCCGCGTTTGAGGACGGCTTCGAGGACGGGCAGTGCCGCGTCCATGACTTCTGGCCCGATGTAGTCGCCGGGCAAAATTGCGATGTCGAGTTGCATGAGTGAAACGGAGGAAAAGTGATTTGGCTGCGAAAAAGTGGTGCTGCGAAGTGGCGTTGCGAAGTGTTGTTGTTGTTTGCCCGAACAATGTCTGCGGCGGGCGCGGCAAACAAGAAGAGAAACGGCAGGACGCGGCAGGAAGCGGCGAGAGACTGCGGAAAACGATGTGCGGATTTTCGGTTTTTTCGGGTGTCGGGTTTTTCAGTTTTCGGTTCACTGGGCGTTTGAGTCTTTTTCCGCTGCCCGCAGACCGGCCATCAGCCCGCGCAATTCCGCCAGCCCGCGCATACGCCCGATGCACGAATAACCCGGCGTGACGCCCGGCGGTTTGCCCAAATCGTCGAGCATCACGCGCCCGTGGTCGGGGCGAAACGGCAATTGCCAGTCGCGTTCGCCCGTGCTCTGGCGGCGGTCTTGCTCGGCCAATAATTCGCGGACGACTGCTGGCATGTCCACCGAGCCTTCCAAGTGCCCCGCCTCGTAGAACGCGCCGTCGGGCAGACGCTGCGAGCTGCGTAGGTGAACGGCGTGGATGCGCGGCGCGAATTGCCGCACCATCGCGGGCAAATCGTTAGTGGTGCGAACGCCGAGCGAACCGGTGCAAAAACACAGCCCGTTGGCAGGGTTGTCTGCCATGCGCAAAATCGCGGCGATACTCTCGGCGTCGGAAACGATGCGCGGCAGCCCCAGCACGGGAAACGGCGGGTCGTCGGGATGGATGGCGAGGCGCACGCCGATTTGCTCTGCGGTGGGGACGACCTCGGCGAGGAAGCGGGCGAGATTGGCGCGGAGTGCGGCGGCGTCCAAGTGGGCGTGGCGGGCGAGCATGTCGCGGATGTCGCCCAGCGAAAGCCCCCATTTGCAGCCGGGAAACACGTCAATTATGCCTGCGATAAACGTCTCGCGTTCGGTGTCGCCGAGTGTTTGCCACCAGTCGGCGGCGCGGGCGATTTGCTCTGGCGTGTAATCGGCCTCTGCCCCTTTTCGCTGGAGCGCGTGGATGTCGAAGGCCGCGAGCCGGTGCGGGTCAAAGCGGAGGCATTCGGAGCCGTCGGGCAAACGGTGGCGCATGTCGGTGCGCAGCCAATCGAGCGCGGGCATGAAGTTGTAGATGACGAGGCGGACGCCCTCGGCGGCAAGATTGCGAAGCGTCGCGCGGTAATTTTCAAACCAGCGGGCGAGGTCGCCGCGCCCTGTTTTGATGTCCTCGTGGACGGGCACGGACTCGACCGCCACCCAGCGCAGCCCTGCGGTCTCGATTGCTGTTTTGTGTTCGCGCACGTCGGCGCGGCTCCAGACCTCGCCGTAGGGGATGCGGTGGATGGCGGAAAAAACGCCCGTCGCGCCGGTTTGCCGCAGCCATGCGAGCGGCACAGGGTCGGCGGGGCCAAACCACCGGAACGCTTCGAGCATAGCGGGGCGTGTTGAGAAAGCGGCAGACGCAGAGTCATTCATCGTCGCGCAAGCTATTTTCAGGCGCGGAAACTTAAACCTAAAAACGGCAGTTAATGCGGGCGGTTTTGGGCAATCTTTTGGCCGTCTGCGGCTTGCGCTTTCCGCTCCACGCACCGCAAGGTGCGCGTCGGGAAAGCGCAAACCGCGGCCGCCTCAAAATCTTGCGCAACCCCATCCCGCTGAACTGCCGTTCTTAGGTTAAACCTAAAAACGGCAGCACCGCGTCGCGCCGCGTTGCCGAGTGCCATGCAGCACACGCAGCAGACTTAGCAGTCTGCGATACGGTGTTTCTTGTCGGTGTCTTCTGCCGCCTCGAAAGCGGTGTCGGCGGACGCTACGTTAGCACTTCGCGTCCTCTGCCACCGCACTCCATAAAACCGAGCACAGGCTGCTTTGCAGTTTTATGGAGTGCTTAAACCTAAAAACGGCAGTTAATGCGGGTGGTTTTAGGATTACTTCGCGGCTTTGGCCCAAGAGTCTTTTAGGGTGACGGTGCGGTTGAAAACGGGAGCACCCGGGCGGCTGTCTTTGGTGTCGGCGACAAAATAACCGACACGTTCAAATTGCACACGCGCACCCGGAGGATACTCCGCTAAGGCCGGTTCGGCGTAGCCCGTTATGGTTTTCAACGAATCGGGGTTGAGGTGGTCGCCCCATTCTTTGCCGTCGGAGTTGTCGCTCAGGTCTTCCTTGGAAAACAGGCGGTCGTAGAGACGCACTTCGAGAGGGACGGCGTTGGCGGCGCAAACCCAGTGGAGCGTGCCTTTGACCTTGCGCCCGTCGGGGGCGTCGCCGCCTTTGGTGGCGGGGTCGTAGGAGCAACGCAGGGCAGTGATGTTGCCAGCGGCGTCTTTTTCAACGCCCGTGCAGGTGATAAAATACGCCCAGCGGAGCCGGACTTCGCGCCCGGGGGCGAGCCGGAAAAACTTCTTCGGCGCGTCTTCCATGAAGTCGTCGCGCTCGATGAGAAGCTCGCGAGAAAATGGGACTTTGCGCGTTCCGGCGGCGGGGTCTTCGGGGTTGTTCACGGCGTCGAGCCACTCGACTTGCCCCTCTGGGTAGTTCTCGATGATGACGCGCAGGGGGTTCAAAACTGCCATCGCACGGGGCGAGGTTTTGTTGAGGTCGTCGCGGATTGCGTGTTCGAGGAGGGCGACGTCGGTGAGGCTGTTAAACTTGGTGACGCCTATGGTTTCGCAAAACTTGCGGATGGCGGCGGGAGTGTAGCCGCGTCGGCGGAAACCGCAGATGGTCGGCATACGTGGGTCGTCCCAGCCGGAGACGAGATTTTTTTTCACAAGCTCGAGGAGGTTGCGCTTGCTCATGAGGGTGTAGGTGAGGTTGAGGCGGGCGAACTCGATTTGGCGCGGCTGCGCGGGGAGGATGTCGGCGAGGTTGCGCACGAGCCAGTCGTAGAAGGGGCGATGCACCTCAAACTCGAGGGTGCAGATGGAGTGCGTGATTTTCTCGAAGGCGTCTTCGAGCGGGTGCGCGAAATCATACATCGGGTAGATGCGCCAAGTGTCGCCGGTGTTGTGGTGCGCCGTCTCGCGGATGCGGTAGAGCACGGGGTCGCGCATGTGCATGTTGGGCGAGGCGAGGTCAATTTTTGCGCGGAGCACGGCGGCACCGTCGGCGTAGGAGCCGTCGCGCATTTTCGCAAACTCGGCGAGATTTTCGGCGGGTGTGCGTTCGCGCCACGGGCTGGGCGTGGAGGGGACGGTGGGTGTGCCGCGATAATCGCGGGTCTGCTCGGCGGTGAGGTGGCAGACGTAGGCGAGACCTTTTGCGATGAGGTGCAAGGCGCAGTCGTGCATTTTCCCGAAGTAGTCGGAGGCTTGGTAGTAGTCGCTGCCCCAATCGAAACCGAGCCAGCGGATGTCTTCTTTGATGGACTCGACGTATTCGACGTCCTCCTTGGCGGGGTTGGTGTCGTCCATGCGCAGGTGGCATTTGCCAGCGTTTTCGAGGGCGAGACCAAAGTTCAGGCAGATAGACTTCGCGTGGCCGATGTGGAGGTAGCCGTTGGGTTCGGGCGGGAAGCGCGTGACAATGGCGTCGTGTTTGCCGCTGGCGAGGTCGTCGGCGATGATTTGGCGGATAAAGTGCCGGTGGGGCGCGGCGGCGTCGGGTGCGGGTGCGGTTTCGGGTGCGGGTTCGGACATGGTGTTGCGCAGGAAAAAGGAAGGAAGGCGCGGAAAAATGCGTGGGAACGGGGAGCGGGCAAACGAAAAAATAAAATGTCGGGCGGCAGGCACGAAGATTTTTGGAAGGGCGGCGTTTTGAAAAACTCAAGAGAGAGGAACCGCAGATAACGCAGAGAGCGCAGATAAAAAAGAGGGCGGGGATGTTAAAGGTGGGAGTGGGATGTCGAAGGCGGGGATGCCCAAAGAGAGAGTGGGATGGCGGAGGCGTGAGCGGCAAAACATGCAGGCGAGACCCCAGATTTTTTTCTTCGTGCCTTCGTGCCTTCGTGTGAGATTTCGTTTTCACACGTCCGCCGCCTCTTCGCCGTCCGCCCATCCGCCGCCTCCGCCGGCCTTTGTTTTTTGCGACTGCGCGACCTAATTTAGTTTATGCCGAAGATTTCTCTGGCGTCGCTGACTTCGCCGGTGAGGGCGGCGGCGGCGACCATTGCGGGACTCATCAGGATGGTGCGCCCCGTGGGCGAGCCTTGGCGGCCTTTGAAGTTACGGTTCGAGGAGCTGGCGCACAGCTCGTCGCCGCGCAGCTTGTCGGCGTTCATTGCGAGACACATTGAGCAGCCTGCCTCGCGCCACTCAAATCCGGCGTCGCGGAAAATCTGCGCGATGCCCGTGCGTTCGCATTGCTCTTGCACAATCTGCGAGCCGGGCACGACGAGGGCGCGGACGCCCGGCGCGACGTGTTTGCCTTTGACGAGTTGCGCCGCGCCGTGCAGGTCGCTGAAACGCCCGTTGGTGCAGGAACCCAAAAAGGCGACATTGACTTTCAGGCCTTTGACGGGGTCGCCTTCGCGCAGCTTCATGTATTGGTAAGCCTCGGCTGCGGTGTCGCGCTCGCCGCCCGAAAACGTGCTCAGCGCGGGAAGTTTCTCATCAATGAAAAGTGCCTGCCCCGGATTGATGCCCCAAGTGACGGTCGGTCGGATGCTCGCGGCGGCGATGTCCACCACGTCGTCGTAGTGCGCGTCGGGGTCGCTTGCGAAGCCGCGCCAGCGGACGACTGCGGCGTCCCAATCCGCGCCTTTAGGAGCGAGGGGGCGGTTTTTGAGATAGGCGAAAGTTGTCTCGTCGGGGTTGACGTAGCCGCAGCGTGCGCCGCCCTCGATGGTCATATTGCAAACGGTCATGCGTTCGTCGCACGAGAAGTTGTCGAAGACGCTTCCGCCGTATTCGTAGGCGTAGCCGAGGCCGCCGTTGACGCCGAGCAGGCGGATGATGTGGAGGATGACATCTTTGGCATAGACGCCGGCGGCGAGGCTGCCGTTGACGTTTATGCGGCGCACTTTGAGTTTCGACATCGCCATCGTTTGCGTGGCGAGGATGTCGCGCACTTGGCTGGTGCCGATGCCGAAGGCGATTGCGCCAAACGCGCCGTGGGTGGCGGTGTGCGAGTCGCCGCAAGCGACGGTGCTCCCGGGCTGCGTGATGCCTTGCTCGGGGCCGACGATGTGGACGATGCCTTGGCAACCCGTCGGGATGTCGAAAAAGCGAATGCCGTTTTCGGCGCAATTTTTGCGAAGCTCGTCGAGCATTTTTTGCGCCATCGAGTCGGCAAACGGCTCGGTGCGGTCTTGCGTGGGGACGATGTGGTCGGCGGTGGCGAACGTGCGGTGCGGGTATTTCACTTTGAGACCGAGGTCGCGCAGCATCCCGAACGCTTGCGGGCTGGTGACCTCGTGGATGAGGTGCGCGCCGATAAAGAGCTGCGTTTGCCCGTTGGGCAGGAGGCGGACAGCGTGGGCGTCCCAGACTTTTTCAAACAGTGTTTTTGCCATGTCGTTTTTTTTGAGAAGAGCGGTGCAGAGTGTCGCGACGCAAGCAACGGGGCGACGAAAATTTTTTAAGAACTTTATTGACAGGGGGCAAAAAATTCGGATTGTCCGCCCGCGTGTTTTCAAACGAAGGCACACTTTCAACACACCTCAACAACTCAACAACACTCACACACCTACTATGAAATCCTTCATCGCTTGCGTTCTTATGGCCGCTGTTTCAGTCGCATTCGTCGGCTGCAAAAAAGATGCCCCCAAACCTGCTCCTGACGGCAAAACCGCTCCGGCGGCACCGACGGACAAGAAGCCGGAAACTCCTGCTGAAAAAAAGTAATCGGAGCCTAAGCCGAGACAACGGTTGTTCCAACGAAAGAAGCCGCGAACGCGAAAGCGTCCGCGGTTTCTTTCGTTTCACGGATGACGCGAAAACGCGAGCGAGCGACAGGAGCGCGGCGAGCGAAGGGACGAGGGAAGGGCGGGCGTTTTTTTTGAAATTGGAAACCCGCGCCGCCGCCGCAAGCTGCCGCGCAATGAGCAACGACAACGACAGCGGCGGCTACGCCGACAGCGGCTACGCCGACGACAACGACAACGGCGTCGAGAACGACAACGCCGACAACGGCGGCAACGGTGGCAACAGTAACGCCGCTGCTCCTGCCCGCTCTGCCGCGCCTGTGTTCACCTACACACGGCGCGTCGCGTTTGTGGAATGCGACCCAGCGGGCATCGTGCATTTTTCAAACTACGCACGTTGGGTCGAAGAGGCCGAGTGTGCGTTTTGGCGCGAGCGCGGCGTCGCCACACTCGCGGTGAAAGACGGGCGCTTAGTGGGCTGGCCGAAGGTGGGCTTCTCGATTCGCTATCGCTCGCCCGTGCGCCCGTTTGATGAAGTGGCAGTGTCGCTGCGCTTGGAGCGCCTGTCGTCGTCGGTTTTGAAATGGCGCTTCCGCATCGAGCGCGGCGAGACGCTTTGCGCCAACGGCGAGATGCGCGTCGTCTATGCCGGCGGCGACCCGTTTGCGGGCGAGCTGCGCCTGTGCGAACTCCCGCCAGAAATCGCGCTCGCGCTCGGACCGCTGAGCAGCTGACGCGAGCGCGTGCGGGGCGTCGCGGCGTTTTTACAATTGGCGGCGGCGGTGCTCTTTTGTTTGCTCGGCGCGACATGCCAGAAGACACCGCCCGTCCGCTAAAACTTTTTTCATGGAACGTGAATGGATTTCGTTCCGTCGCTGCCAAGACCTTCGACAGCTTTCTCGGCGAGCACTCGCCCGACATCCTTTGTTTGCAGGAAATCAAAATGAACATGCCGCCCTGTGGCGACCTCGCCGTGCCCTACCCGCACCAGTTCTGGCATTCTGCCGAGCGTCCGGGCTACTCCGGCACCGCCATATTGAGCCGTGTCAAACCGCTGGCTGTGACGACCGATTTCGCGACGGGCGCGGAGGCTGCGGCGGCGGGCGGACACCCGAAAGAGGGGCGCGTGATTACTGCCGAGTTTGCTGGCTGCTACGTCGTCTGCACCTACTCGCCCAACTCGAAGGACGGCCTCGCCCGTCTCGATTATCGCCTGCGCTGGGAGCGCGATTTCCAAGACGCGCTTGTGGTGTTGGCGGAGAAAAAGCCGGTTTTCGTTTGTGGGGATTTGAACGTCGCGCACACCGAGATTGACCTCGAGAACCCTGAGCGGAACCACAAGAGCGCGGGTTTCTCTGACGAGGAGCGGGCGAGTTTTTCTGCGCTGTTGGCGCGGGGTTTTGCGGACACGTTTCGCGAGAAAAATCCGGCGGCGCGGCAGCGTTACACGTGGTGGAGTTACCGTTCGCGGGCGCGTGAGCGCAACGTCGGCTGGCGCATTGATTACTGGCTCGCCTCGCTTGCCGCCGCTGGCAAATGGGACGCTCCTGCCATTCACCCCGACACCGGCGGCAGCGACCACTGCCCTGTAAGCATCGAAGTCGTGCGCGATTTATTTGGTTCCTCGCTACTTTGAGTGGAAGCTCTGACACATCCAGCCCCGCATGGGGCGAGATGTGCATAACCGGAGGTGTAGCGCAGCGAAACCTCCGGTCTGCCACGCCCCTGCAATAAAGCCCCGCATGGGGTGAGATTATCGGATTAGCAGATGCTGGTGGTGCGTATTCCGTTGCAATTTTGTGGAGGGCACATGGTGGTCGTTGCAAGGGAAAGCTGCGCGAACCGTATCGAGGTCAAGTGAGAAAAATGGCTGCCATTTAATTCGAGCGCGACAAATGGGCAAAATGTTAGCCGCGTTGTAAGTGCATGATTTATCGCGCATTTGAGATGCAGATGCCGACTTCCCTCTCCTGCTCCCCCCCCCCCGCCCCCATCCACTCGCCGAGTAATTAACCAGACTAAAGAGTGTGGCAGTGGGTCGGCGGGGCCACCGCGAATCTCGCCCCGGCGGGGCTTTGTGTGAGGGTTGGCTTTTCTGGGG
>JAITPT010000294.1 GCA_031289285.1 Puniceicoccales bacterium | reverse complement strand
CCCCCGCTTCCTCCATTCCTTCCAGTCCCATTCCCCCCCTGCTTCCTCCATTCCTCCCATTCCTCGAGCTTGACAAGCGCGGCATGTTTGCACAAAACGCGCCCCCTCAAAAAATCTTTTCGGGCAAAGAAGCGGGCGGATAACCCGCTTTTTTAACACACAGAAACAACGCACAAACCAACACGCACCACGCCAACATGAACAACGAAATCCTTACAATTCTCGATTACATGGAACGGGAGAAAAACATCTCCCGCGCCGTCATGGTCGAAACCATCAAAAGCAACATCGAACGCGCCGCCGAAAAAAGCATCAACGCGGGTCAAAAAATCGAAGTCACCATAGACCCGAAATCCGGCAAACTCTCTGCTGCCACGCTCCTGACCGTTGTGGATTCCGTCTCCGACCCCGCCCGCGAAATCCACGTCACCCAAGCAGCCCGCCTTGTCAAGCCTACCGACCCTGTGCCACGGCTCGGCGAAATCGTCCGCAAAGACTTCAATCTCGCGGAGCTTGGCCGCATCGCCGCTCAAGCCACGAAACAGGGCATCATGCAGAGCGTCCGCCAATTTGAGAAAGAGCACATCCTCGATGAGTTCAAAGGGCAGGTCGGCGACATCGTCGTGGGCGTCGTCCGCCGTCGCGAACGCGGGGACATCATCGTCGAGCTTGGCAAAGCCGAGGCCACGCTGCCCTTGCGCGAACGCTCCATGCGCGACGACTTCGGCGTCGGCGACCGCATCCGCTGTCTCCTCCTCAACATCGAAAACAAATCGGGCGGCCCGGAAATCATTCTCAGCCGTGTCAACACAAATTTCATCAAACGTATGCTCGAGCTGGAAGCCTCGGAAATCGGCGACGGCACCGTCTTCATCGCCGCCCTCGCCAGAGAACCGGGCTACCGCACAAAAATCGCCGTGGACTCACGCGACCCCAAAGTGGACCCCGTGGGCGCTTGCGTCGGGACGCGCGGCGTGCGTGTGCGCAACATCGTCAAAGAGCTTAACGACGAGAAAGTGGACATCCTGCGCTGGTTCCCCGACCCCGTGCAGATGCTCATGGAGGCCATCAAGCCCGTCAAAGCCCTCAACATCCACAAAGACGACAACGAAAAACGCATCACCTTTGACGTCGCCGAAAACGACCTGCGCGTCGTCGTCGGCAACAAAGGGATGAACGCCAAACTCACCTCGCGTCTCATCGGTTGGCGTCTCGACATCCGCAAAGAGGAACGCCGCAACACCACCTTCATCGTGAAAACGCAACGGGCCATCAGCACGCTTTCGGGCGTCTTGGGTGTCTCTTCCGAACTCGCCACAAGACTCGTGCAAAAAGGTTTCTCCGACCTCGCCGCATTCGAGGGAATTACCGCCGAAGACGTGATTGAGGAAGGTTTTGAACCTGCCGAAGCCGCCCGCGTCATAGACCTCGTAACCGCCGTCCGCGCCCAACGCGAAAGTGCCAACAAACCCGCCGCCCCCGTCGAAGCCCCTGCCGAAACACCCGCCGCCGAGGTCGCACCCGCACCCGTCGAACCACCTGCACCCGTCGAACCACCTGCACCCGTCGAAACACCCGCCGCATAGGCGTCATTGGCACCCTCGTATTTTAACCACAAGGGTCACAAAGATTTCACCAAGGGCACAAAGGCAAAAACTTTGTGCCCTTTGTGTATCCTTTGTGTCCCTTGTGGTTAAATCGTCTCCACCCGCCAGCCCCCACCCGCTTCCCATCCGCTCCCCATCCGCTTCCCATCCGCCTCCCGCCAGCCCTGCTCACTGCCTCTCCGAGCGCGGGTCGAGCGCATCGCGCAAACCGTCGCCCAAAAAGTTCAACGCAAAAAGTGTCGCCGAAAAAACCACCCCCGGGAACAACAGCAGCCACGGATACTCCTCCATGACATCCGCGCCCTCCTTGATGAGCAGCCCCCACGAGGTCATCGGTGCCTTGATGCCCAGCCCCAAAAAACTGATGAACGCCTCCGTGAGCATCACCGACGGGACGGTCAACGTGGCATACACCACAATCGTTCCGGCGAGGTTGGGCAAAATGTGCCGCGTGACGATGCGCGCCGGACGTTGCCCAAGGCACACCGACGCCTCGACAAAGGGCTGCGCCTTCAACAGCCGCGTCTGGTTGCGCACGATACGCGCCATGTTCGGCCACGACACCGCGCCAACCGCAACGTATATCCAGATGAGTTCCCGACCAAAAACAACCGTTAGCAAAATCACAAAAAGCGTGAACGGCAGCGCGTTGAGGACGTCCACGCCATACATCATCGCGCCGCCGCTGCGCCCGCCGAGCCAGCCAGCAGCCAGCCCGTAAGCGACACCGAAAACCACCGATACCGCCGTCGCGACAAGCCCGATGTGCAGCGAAACTTGCCCGCCTTGGAGAAGCCGCGCCAGTAAGTCGCGACCCAGCGTGTCCGTGCCCAACCAGTGCTCCGCGCACGGCGACACGGGGCCGAGCGCAAGGTTTTGCGTCATGTAGTCGCCGGGCAAAAACACCGGGCCGACAAAACACGCAGCAGCGGCAAACACAAAAAAACCGAGCGCGACCAGCGCGGCGCGATTGCCACGCAGGCGCAGCCAAGCGCGGCGGGCAGGCGATTCTGGCGGCGGGCTTGCGGCGGCAGGCGTGGCGGTTTCCATGCGCGGCGGGTCAGCGGAAATTGTCAACAAGCGCGTCAAGCAGCTTCGCGTTTTTCTCTTCGAGCGAGACAAGCGGCAGACGCACCGCCGACGAGGTGATGAGCTTTTTCCGAGCGAGGACGTGCTTTATCGGGACGGGGTTCACCTCGATAAAGATGTTCGCAAAAACCTCTGCGAGGTGCTTGTGCTCCGCGAGGGCACCCGCGATGTCACCCGCAACAAAACGGTTCACCAGTGCCGACATCTCGGCGGGCAACCAATTGGAGGCGACGGAGACGACGCCGCTCGCGCCAAGGCTCAAAAACGGAAGCGTGAGCGCGTCTTCGCCGCTGAGCACCGCGAAGTCGCTGTCCAGCTCGCGCACAAATTGCGAGACCCGCGCACAGGAGTCGCTCGCCTCCTTTATGGCGGCGATGTTGCGGTGCTTGGCACGCAGGCGGCGGACGGTTTCCACGGCGATTTCCACTCCGCAGCGCTTGGGGACGGAGTAGAGAACGATGGGCTTGGCGGTGGCCTCGGCAAGCTGGTGGAAATGCTCGTAGATGCCATTCGGCGTCGGCTTGTTGTAATACGGCGCGACGATGAGAAAAGCATCCGCGCCAACTTTGTCCGCCTCGCGGGTGAAGTGGAGCGCCTCTTGCGTCGAGTTCGAGCCTGTGCCCGCAAGCACAGGGACGCGCCCGTTGACGTATTCAACCGTCTTCGCGATGACTTCAAGGTGTTCGCTCGGAGTCAGCGTCGGCGACTCGCCCGTCGTGCCGACGACCGAAATGCCCGCGATGCCCCGCTCGATTTGGAAATCAATAAGCCGCCGCAGGTCGTCGTAGGCGACGCCAGCGTCCTCGCCTTCGCCCGTGAACGGTGTGACAAGTGCGGTATAGACGCCGGAAAAACGAAGCGCGGCTGTCGTGTTATTGGAGGCAGACATACCGCGAGAGGGAAGGCAACGGGCACCGCTGCGTCAAGAAAAGAGAAAAAACGGCGTCATTATTTTGAACAAAAAGCACCGCGCCAAAGACGGCGTTGCCGGAGCGTAGCGGAGTCAGCCCCCATCGTCCACCACGCCCCCATCGTCCACCACGTCCACATCGTCCACCACGTCCACGCCGTCCACCGTGTCCACTCCACCACATCCACTCCCTCCTCCTCCCTGCAAATCTCCTCTTGCCACACGCTGCCCATTCGCCCTCACTCTGCGTCCTCTACTTCAACGCTTCACACCTCCACACCTTTTTTCTCATGAAAACTTTCTTCCCACTCCGTGCCCGTGCCCTCCCGCTTCTCGCTCGTTCTCTCGTCGCCGCAGGCGCACTACAAGCCCTACTCGGCTGCCAATCCGCTACCGCCGCACCCAGTGCCGCTGCCCCAAAACTAACGAGCGTCTCTTCGCCCCAAAAAAAATGGGGCCTTGCCGACGCCACCGGCAAAGTTGTTGTCCCGACACAATATGACGGCATCGCAAATGCGCGTGCCGGACAATGGAAGGTGAAGCTATCTGGCAAATGTGGCTTCATTGACGAAACGGGCAAGGTCGTCGTCCCGATAAAGTATGACGAAATAGATATTCATGAGGTGGGATATTTTGGGTTCACGGAAGAGTATGAGAAATCTGTTAAGGAGATACAGTTCCCTGTCCGCCTGTCTGGAAAACATGGCCGCATAGACAGAACGGGCAAAGAAATCATCCCCGTCAAATACGATGAAATCAGTTTTTTCTTTAGCGATATTGAGGGCACCCGTTTTGGTAACGCGGTTGCGAAAGTGCGCTTGTCTGGAAAACATGGCCGCATAGACAAAACGGGAAAAGAAATTATCCCAGTCAAATATGACAACTTGGAGCTTTTCCACCAAGGGCTGGCGGCGGTGGAATTGTCTGGAAAATGGGGCTACATAGACAAAATGGATAAAGTTGTTATCCCGCTAAAATATGAACGTGCGGAGTCTTTCAGCGAGGGGGCTGCGGCTGTGAAATCTTCCAAGAAATGGGGCTACATAGACAAAACGGGCAAAGAAGTCATCCTGCCAAAATATGAAAGTTCGAGGCGTTTCGAGGATGGGCTGGTGGCTGTGCAGTTGTCGGGCAAATGGGGTTTCTCAGACAAAACGGACAAAGTCGTCATTCCGATAAAATATGAAAACGCGTGGTCTTTCAGCGACGGGCTTGCGGCGGTGCAGTTATCGGGCAAATGGGGTTTCATAGACAAAACGGACAAGGTCGTTATCCCGATGAAATATGAAAACGCAAGTGGATTTCGTAACGGGTTGATGGCTGTGCAGTTGTCGGGAAAATGGGGCTACATAGACAAAACGGGCAAGGTCATCATCCCGATAAAATATGACGACTCCGGCTCGCTTTATGAGGACAGAGTGGAACTCAAGTTAAACAACGAGACCTTCGCTTTCACCTTCACTGGCGAACGCATTTAGCAAAAGCCAACCGAATTAAAAAGGCCAAACGGACTTAACCACAAAGGACACAAAGGTCTCACAAGGGGCACAAAGGGAGAGGTTCCTCGCTGTTTTGAGTGGGACGTGAGTATTGGCAATTGCTGATGCCCCTTATCACAACCTCTTGTTTTTTAGCCCTGCAAGGGCGAGATGTGCATAACCGGAGGTGTAGCGTAGCGAAACCTCCGGAAAAGCC
>JAITPT010000186.1 GCA_031289285.1 Puniceicoccales bacterium | reverse complement strand
CTGGCCGTAGGCGTCGTAACCAGTGGCTTGTTGGCCGTGAGGTGGTTGTCCAGCGGCGGGTTGGCCTGCGATGGGTTGACCGTAGGCGTCGTAGGCGGGTTGGCCAGTGGGTTGTCCGGTGGTGGGCTGACCTGCGAGAGGCTGGCCGTAGGCGTCGTAACCAGTGGCTTGTTGGCCGTGAGGTGGTTGTCCAGCGGCGGGTTGGCCAGCGATGGGTTGGCCGTAGGCGTCGTAAGCGGGTTGGCCGGTGGGTTGTCCGGCGGTGGGCTGACCTGCGATGGGCTGGCCGTAGGCGTCGTAACCGGTGGCTTGTTGGTCGTAGGGTGACTGGCCGGCGGTGGTGGGCTGGCCGTAGGGCGAAAGGCCGTGAGGCGATTGGCCGTTGTGAGGCGGTTGGCCGTAGGGGTCGTAGCTGTGTTGGCTGGTGCTTTGCTGGCCGTGAGGTGGTTGGCCGTAGGCCTGCTGGGCGGAGGCGGGTTGGCCGGAGAGGGCGGATTCGGACGGGGTGTCGCTGGCGTAGGCGGGTTGGCGACCGAGGGCGGCAAGCTGTGCGGCGCGAGCGGCGGCGGCGGGGTCGGAGGCGTAGAGCGATTGTTCTGGTTGGTTGTAGGCGAATGAGGCGTAGGAGGCGCGTTCGGCGGCGGCTTTTTCGGCAGCGGTGCGTTCGGCGGCGGCACGTTCGGCGGCGGCACGTTCGGCGGCGGCTCTTTCAGCGGCGGCGCGTTCGATAGCGGCGGCATGTTCGGCGGCGGCTCTTTCGCCAGCTGCTTGTTCGGCGGCGGCGGCGCGTTCGAGGGCTGCGCGTTCGGCGGCGGCACGTTCGAGGACGGCACGTTCGGCGGCGGCGGCGCGCTCTGCGGCGGCTCTTTCAGCGGCGGCTGCTCGCTCAGCGGCGGCGCGTTCGGCGGCGGCTCGCTCGGCTACGGCGCGTTCGGCGGCGGCGGCGCGTTCGGCGATGTCGCGTTGGGCGGCGGGGTTGAGGTGTGTCGGGACGGAAATAAACGCGCCAGCGGGGGCGGCGGCTTTTTCGATTTGGACGGCTTTTTCGGCGGCGGCTCGTGCGTCGGCGACGGCTTGTCGGGCGTCTTCGGTGTCGAAGGCGTTGTGGGCGCGGACGACTGCGCGTTGGGCGTCGTCGGCGAGTTTCTCGGCTTCCAGCGCGAGGGGGGCAAGTTGCTGGGCGCGTAGTGCGGCTTTTTTGGCGATGTCGCGGGCTTCGGGGTTGTATTTTTCGGAGCGGGCGTGTGCGTCGGCGCGGACGTCGTCTTCGGCGGCGGCGGCGACGTGGCGGGCAGTTCTCGCGGCGGATTGTTGGGCGTCGGCTGCGGCTTGGGCGGCTTGGGCGACGAGGTCGGCGAGGGTGGTTTGTCTGTTTTGTTCCTGCTGGGCGTCAAAGGCTTTTTGGACGTTTTGCGCGGCGTCGGCGAGGTCGCCAGCGGTGCGTGGGTCGAAGACGGCACCCGGCTCGTTGGCGCGGGCGGTTTGTGCCATGTAGTTACTTTGAGCGGCGACGGTTTGGAGGGCGGCTTTTTGAGCGAGCAATCGTGCGGCGGCGGCGGCGTGGTAGGCGTCTTCGGCTTGTTTGGCTTTTTGGGTGTTGGCGGCGGCGGCTTCGGCGGCTTTGCGGGCTGCTTTGGCTGCGCGGGCAGCGAGAGCGGCGAGAGCGGCGCGGTCGGCGGCGTCTTGTGCGGCGCGGGCGAGTGCGGCGGCTTGGGCGGCTTCGGCTTCGCCTTCGTCTTTCTCGCGTTTTGCGTCGAGCACTGCGCGGAAGGCTTCTCTGGCGGCTTCGGCGCGGGCTTTTGCGGCTTCTTCTGCGACGTGGGCGGCGGCTTGTGCGAGGGCTTCTTCGTTGGCGGCTTTTTCGGCGGCTTTTTCGGCGGCTTCTGCGAGTAGGGCGGCTGTGAGTGCGGCTTTTTCAGCGGCTTGCTCGAAGGCGGCGACTTCGCGGGCGAGTTTTATTTTTTCGTCTTCGGTGAGTTTTGCGTTTCGTGCGTCGCGGAGTTTTTGAGCGGCTTGCTCGGCGGCGGTGCGGAAGGCGAGTGCTTGTTGGGCGGCTTTGGCGGCGGCGGCTTCGGCGACTTTTCGGGCGGCTTCGGCTTCGGCGGCGCGGGCTTCCTGCTCTTTGCGAGCGGCCTCGGCCTCCATTGCGACGTAGGCGGCACGTTCCTCGCGTTCTTTGCGGTCAATGGCGGCTTGCTCGGCGGCGCGGGTGGTCTCTTCGCGTCGTGCCTGTTGGGCGGCGCGGGCGTCGTTGGCGACCTGTGCTTTGGCGGCTTCCTCGGCGGCGCGGGCGGCGGCGGCGGCTTTGGCGGCAGCGGCGCGGGCGGCGGCTTGGGCGGCAGCGGCGGCGGCGGCGGCGGCTTCGGCTTGGCCAGCAGCGGCTTGGCGGGCGTTTTGCTCGGCGGCGGTGACTGCTGCCGTGCGGCGGGAGAGCAGGTCGCGGGCTTCGGCGGCGGCTTCGGCGGCGCGGTCAGCGGCGGCTTGTGCGTCGAGGGCGGCGTCTTCTGCTTCGGCGGCGAGGGCGGCTTGTGCAGCGGGGTTGTTCTGCTCGGCGCGGGCGGCTTCGGATGCTCGGACGGCGCGTTCGGCGGCGTCGCGGGCGATCCTTTCGGCCTCGGCGGCTTTGGCGACGGCGCGGGCGACGGTCTTAGCGACATCGGCTGCGACGCTTGGCGCGATGTTATCTGGAAACGGTGCGTAGGAAGTCTGGTAGCTGTTCATTTCTCGAAGTTCGTTTTTTTTATTTGGTTAATTGTGCCGTTCGTTGTTTTGCCCTTCGGCGCGGGGGCTGTTTTTATTTTTTAACTGGCGGCGGGCTTAGTCGCTTGCTTTGGGTGCCCATGCGCCGCCGAGGGATTTAAAGAGGTTGATTTGTGCGACGGTTTGGTTTGCGGCGGCGATGACTGCTTGTTCTTCGTAGCCGAGTTGTGTGCGTTGGGCGTCGAGGACGCTGAGGATGTCGGCGTTGCCGGTCTGGTAGCGGAGGCTTTCGAGGCGGGAGGAGTCGGCGGCTCTGAACGCTGCTCCTTTTTGCACTGCGAGGCGGTCGGCAGAGTTTTTGACGTCAACGAGGAAGTCCTCGATTTCGCCGAGAGCGTTGAGGACGACGCTTTCGTAGCTGATGAGTGCTTGTTTCTGCTGGATGGTGGCTATCTCGATGTTTTGCTGGATGCGGAAGCCGTCGAAAATCGGTTGCGAGAGGCCTGCGAGGATGCTGCCGACGGTGGCGTCGGGCGAGAAGAGGTTGCCAGCTTTGAGTGCTTCGATGCTGATGCCGCCGGAGAGGTTGAGCGTGGGGTAGTAGGCGGTTTTAGCGGATTTGGTGAGGAAGGCGGCAGACTCGAATGAACGTTCAGCGGCGGCGACGTCGGGGCGGACGGAGAGGATTTTTGCGGGGGTCGCCATGTCAACATCGGAGGGTGCTTGGGGGATGGAGGCGAGCACGGCTTCGACGCCGGTTTTGCCGGATTCGGGGCGGGCGAGGAGGTCGTCAATGTATTTCCCCGGCGTGTTGCCGGTGAGGATGGCGATGCGGTTGCGGGTCTGGACGACTTCCGTCTGGAGGACGGGGACGGCGGCGCGGGCGGTGTCGAGCGAGACCTCGGTCAGGCGGACTTCGAGTTCGTCGCCGGTTCCTGCTTCTTTGCGCAGGTTGGCGAGCTTGAGCGTCTGCTCGCGGGTGGCGACTGTGCGTTGGGCGATGCCGAGGCGGGCTTCTGCGGCGCGAAGCTCGACGTATGCGATAGCGACTTCGGCAACGAGTGAGATTTGAGAGGCACGGAAGTTTTCTTCGGTAAGAAAGACCTCGGCAGTGGCAGCAGCGGTGGCAGAGCGGTATTTGCCGAAGAGGTCAATCTCCCAGCTTGCTTGGAGGCCAGCGGTGTAGAGGTCGGAGGCGGTGGTGGTGTGGCCGACGCGGTTGAGGCCGTCGTCGGTGGTGTAAGATTTGTGGTTGCGGCGGTAGCCTTGCTGTGCGCCGAGGTTAGCGTAAAGTTTCGGGAGGCCGTCGGCACGAGAGAGGTTACGGCGGGCGCGGACTTCCTCGACGCGCTGGAGGGCGATACGTAGGTCAGGGCTGTATTGGAGGGCGGTGCGGATGAGCTGTTCGAGCACGGGGTCGTTGAAACGCCCCCACCAAGTCTCAAACGTGAGGCGGTCTTTGGCGGCACTCTGCGGTATCTTCATTATGCCAGTGGCGTGACCGGGCGCACTATCGGGGACGCCTTCTCGGTTGTGCCAGCGGCGCGGCACACTCAGGGAGGCTCGCACATCTTTTGTATCCTTGCGGACGTTGTTGACTGTTTCGGCATTGTCGGCGCAACCGGAAAATGTCGCGGCCAGAGCGGCGGCCAGAAGCCGGACGAAAGTTGATTTAGGAAGATTAAAGTGTGCCATAGTTGTCCGTTTTAAGATGAAGGCGAGCAGGGTGCCCCGCAGGGATGATTTACGCAACATCTAAATAAGATTTTTTACATGAGGACGGATGACGCGGCAGAAGCGCGTTGCCAAGATGCCGCGCCGCCGCCAGAACGCCGCGCCACGCCCGCCCACGAAACACACCCGCTATGCGCTTATTGATTTTTGCCATTTTTTTCGCCGCTACTGCCGCTGTCGCCGCTTCGGCAGGTGCTGCGGCTGTGCCTGCCGGAGGTGCTGCGGCTGCGCCGACGGTGCCGACGGTGCCTTCGGTGTCGTCTGCGCCGTCTGCACCCGCGCGGGGTAGCGCGCCGAGCATTGGGGCGTCGGAGCGGGTGATGTTTGCCGAATACAACAAGGCGACGGGAAATGTGGAGCGGGAGCTTCGCGCCGCCCAAGCCGCGCCGGACGGCGAGCGGGCGTCGAGCGGCAAAAAGGCGAAGTGGAAGCTCAGCGAAGTCGAGATACGTCTCTACCAGACCGACGCGGCGACGGGCAAAATCGCGCCGACAGTCGTCATCGAGACGCCGGATTGCGCCTACGACGGGCAACGCGCCGAGGCCCGTTCGCCCGCCCGCCTGCGGATGCGCGGCGCAGGCGACAACGCCTTCGAGCTTTCCGGCAAGGGCTGGGCGTGGCGCGACGACGAGCCGCACGGCGAATGGCACTTCGCGATACATAGCGATGTGGCGTTCCGGCTGGCCGCGAACGAGCGGCACGGCGAACTGAACATTTTCAGCGAACGCCTCGACGTCACGCTGCAAAAGGGCGCAGGGGCACCTTTTCACCTGTTTCATTTTTCGGGAAACGTGCGGCTGCTCGTCGCAGAGAAGCCGGAGGTTGCGAGTGCGGGCGCGGGTGCGGGCGTGGGCGCGGGTGCGAGCGGTAGTAGTAAGAAGAAGGACACCGGAGTCGGCGAGATACAGCTCAACGCGGAGACTTTGACGGCGCGTTTGAAAAACAACGCCGCCCCGCGTGGCACACAGGCAACGGGCAGCGACCCCGCCGACCCCTTCGGCGCGTTGCCTCTCCTCGGCGCAAAATCTGCCGCGAAGCCGACAGGCACGTCGGCGGCGGGCGCAAAACCGGCAGGGAAAACCAGCGGCACGGCGAAGAAGCAGGAGTCCGAGTTGGTGGCGTCTCTCGAAAACATCGAGGCGACCGGCGGCGTGAAAACATTTCTCGGGCGTAGCGGCTACACGATGGCGGGAAAAAACGGCTACTTCGACGGGAAGACGGAAACCTTCTCCGTCGCGGGCGACGCCAAAATGAGCGACCCCGCTCGCAGCCTGAACGTCACTGGCGAAAAAATCACCCACAAGAAAGAGTCCGGCAAAATCGAGGTTTTCGGGCGTCTCACCAGCGCAGAAGCCGGCACGACGCGCCAACCCGTGCGCCTCGAAATACCGTCCTTCGTCTCGCGCCTCGGCGACGACGGGAAACTCAAAAAACTCGACGCCGCGCAAATCGCCGCACTCCCGCCAGCAGTCGTCACTGGCGACTACTTGTTGGCAGACATCTCGCGCCCCGAACGCAGCTTCGTGACCGTGCGCCAAAACGTGCGCGTCAACGACGACAAGTTCACGCTTTCCGCCGAAAGCGTCATCGTCGAATCCCCGCGCGACCCGCAAAACGACCTCCTCCTCAGCTCACTCTCCGGCGACGCCGATAAGCTGCTCGACCGCGTGCGGCTCATCCGCGCCGAGGGTTTTGTGCGCGCCAACTACGACGACTACCGGCTCGAATGCGGGCGGGCAGACATTTTTCCCAAGTCGGAAATCTTCGTCCTCGAAGGCGCTCCCTCGCTCATCAAGGGCGGCGCACGTCTGCGCGGGCACCGCATCGAACTGCACCACGCCAAAGGCATCGCGCAGGCAAGCTCCGCCCCCGACCGCCGCGCCGAAATCACCCTCCCGCCCATCGCCACGCCCGACCCAAAATTAATGGCGGCAGCAGGGCGCGCAGAGGCGAGAAACCTCGAAACAGTCGTCCGCTGCGACACCCTGACGATGACCGAAAACAAAAAGACCGGCACGGCGCGTCTCCACCTCAACGGCAACGTCGTCTTCACCGGCGGTCTGCGCGGGCATTGCGACCGCATGGACATCCTCGCCGATTCCCCCAAAAAAACCACGCCGAGCGCAGGCGCGAAAAAAACCGCCGCCCCGCCGCGCAAAGCGACAACGACGGAAAACTTGTCCCGCATCACACGCATGACCGCCACCGGCCACGTCTCGCTCTCCGCCGACGACTACACCGCCGAGGGCGGCGAGGCGGTCGTCCGCCCGCGTGTCGCTCTCGCCGAGAAGTTGACACGCGACGACAGCGGGCTTGACGGGCGCGAGCCGCAGTTTCTTGTCTTGCGCCGCCACGAGAGCACCCCGGGCAAACGCCCGCGGCTAACCATCCGCGTTGACCGCGAGCGAACCGCCACCAACCTCGGCGCGGCTTTTGAAAACGACGGCGCGGAAAACAAGGGTGGCGCGAAAACGACGGCACCCCAAACCGCGCCAGTTTTCATCGAAAGCGAATTGCTCGAAATCGTGCGCGGGGAAATGCGTTCGCGCTTTTTCCTGCACGACGACGTGACGGTGAACAGCCCCGAACTCGGTCTTTCGGGACGTTGCGACAACGTGGAGGGCGTCATCATCCGCGAAGTTTTGCCTGCGGGCAGTGTCGCCAGTCCTCCGCGCCCAAATGCGGGCAGCGGCGCGAAAAAGCCCGCTCCCGCTGGTGCTGGCGCTGGCGCGAAGAAGCCTGCTGGTGCGAAAACGCCGAAGTCCGATTTTCCTTCTTACGAGCTTGCGCAAATCATTGGAAAAGGTGCGGTGCAAATGACTGTCAAGGGCGACAAGGGCACATGCGAACGCTTCGACCTTTTCCCGCTAAAAGATGAAATCCGCCTGTCGGGCAATCCTCGTCTAACCCGTGCCAATCTGGCGGAAGTCGGCAGTGGCGGCGATTTCATCTACAATTGGAAAGACAGCGCATGGAGCACCGAGCGTGCCACCGACCCCAAAGGCGGCGTCGCCCGCCCCACCATAGACTTCCCCCTGCGTGGCGACAACTTTCGGTCCCAATGACGGTTCCTCGCTACTTTGAGTGGAAGCTCGGACCCATCCAGCCCCGCATGGGGCGAGATGTGCATAACCGGAGGTGTAGCGCAGCGAAACCTCCGGTCAGCCACGCCCCTGCAACAAAGCCCCGCTGGGGCGAGATTATCCCAAAAACGGCAGTTGGAGGGGAAGTATTGCGAGAAGATGCTGGGGCAGATGCGCTTGGTGGTTTTGTGAAGGCGCACCTGTTGGTGCGTCGAACAAAGCCAACAAGTGCAGATGCCCCAACAGCGTCCGCAAGACGACCCGACTCAACTGCCGTTTTTAGGTTTATCGGATTGCCAGATGCTGGTGGTGCTATTCCGTTGCATTTTTGTGGAAGGCACGTGGTGGGCACTGCAAGGGAAAGTTGCACGAACCGCAGCGAAGTCAAGTAATAAAATGGCTGC
>JAITPT010000170.1 GCA_031289285.1 Puniceicoccales bacterium | reverse complement strand
GGGGGGGGGGGCGGGCTGTGTCGGGCGCGCCGGCGGGGGGGGGGGGGGGCGGGCGCGGGCGCCACGGGGCAATTTTTTTCCTGTTTGCGCGGTGTGCGCGGTGTGCGCAGACTCGCCGCCATGCTCAAAGGTATCTCAAGGCTTGTTTCGCCCGAACTCATCAAAACGCTCATGGAAATGGGGCACACGGACGAGGTCGTTTTTGGCGACTCTAACTTCCCCGCCGCATCCCACTCGCAGCGGCTTATCCGTGCCGACGGCCACGGTATCGCCGAACTGCTTGACGCCGTGCTGCCGCTTTTCCCGCTGGACTACGCCGAGGATTACACGGCGGTGCTTATGGATTACCGCATCCGGTTGAAGGACGAGCCGCCCGTCTGGGAAAAATATCGCGAGGCGCTCGCCAAGTGGCCTGACGGCAGCAAGCGTTTTGAGATTTTGCCCAAGCCGGAGTTTTACGCCCGCGCCGCCGGAGCCTTTGCCGTTGTCGCCACGGGCGAGACCGCCGGCTTCGCCAACATCATTCTCCGCAAGGGCGTCGTGCGTTGAACCCGGATTTCGCTTTTGGGCGGTTTGGGGTTGCGTGGTTCGCGTTTTAGTTACAAAGGGCATTGCTTTTTCATGGAACTTACAGCGCAAGCCGTCCTCCTTTATGCGGCCACTTTTCTGACTGGCGCAGGCGCGTCCGCCGCTGTCGCCGTGGTTATCGGTCGCTACCGCGAATGCTATTTAGACAGAGGGCGACGCGAAAAATACGAGCACCTCGCCGAGTTTGGGAAAAAAGAAAACGAGCTACGCGCCCAAGAACTCCGCGCAGGGATGGAAGACGAGCTTCGCGGACGCGAGGCCGAAATCGCCAAAAAAATGCTTTGCGCGGACACGCTGCTTGCCGAGGCGGAGCGGGTGCGCGCCGAAGCCGCCGCCGAGGTGGAGACCCTCCGCAAGCTCGAAGCCGAGGTCGGCGAGGTCCGCCACGAGGCCGAGGCGGAGCGGGCGCGACACCGCCTCGAGTTGCTCCGTCTCGCGGATATTTCCGTAGCAGAGGCGCGCAAAGCCGCCCTCGAACTCGTGCGCCAAGAGTGTGAGGCGGAGTTGGCGCGGCAACGCCAAGAGATACTCGGGCCGCGCGAGGAGGACATCCGCGGAGAGGCGCGGCGCATCATCATTGACACGATGCAACGCCTCGCGCCGGAGGTTTCGCAGGAGGCCAACACCTCCGTTATCCCCATCCCCAACGAAGAGATGAAAGGCCGCCTCATCGGGCGCGAGGGGCGCAACATCAAAACGTTTGAGCAATACACGGGCGTTACGTTGCTCATAGACGAGACGCCGGAGACCGTCCTCGTGTCGTCTTTCGACCCCGTCCGGCGCGAGGTGGCGCGGCTCGCACTCGACCTGCTGATACGCGACGGGCGCATCCACCCCGACAACATCGAGAAGTTTGTCGAAAAAGCCCGCGAACAAGTTATCGGCAACGCTGCCGACTTCGGGCGCGAGGCGGTGGACGACCTCGGTCTCCCGCAGCCCGACCTCGAAATCGTCGAGCTTTTGGGGCGTCTCCATTTCCGGCTTTCCGCCAACCAGAATACTCTTGCTCACTCGGTTGAGGTCGCTCGTTTCGCTGCGCTCATCGCCTCCGAGCTTGGCATAGACCCGTTGCCCGCGAAACGCGCCGGGCTGTTGCACGACATCGGCAAAGCGATTGACGCTGAGTGCGAAGGTTCGCACGCGCAAGCTGGCGCACGGCTTTTGCGACGTCTTGGCGAGTCTCCTGCCATCGTCAACGCTGTCGCTGCGCATCACGGCGAAGAGCCGCCCACGAGCATTTACGCGCCTATCATTGTGCTCGCCGACAAGATTTCTGCTTCGCGCCCGGGCGCCCGCTCTGCGAACTTGGAGGGGTATTTTTGCCGGATGCGCAATCTGGAGACTATCGCGAAGTCTTTTCCCGGGATCACTGAGGCTTACGCGGTGATGTCGGGGCGCGAGATGCGTGTCAGTGTCGCCCCTGAAAAAATGACTGAGGCGGAGGCGCGCGAGGTCGCCCGCAAAATCCGTGTGCGCATTGAGGAGGAGTTGCAATACCCTGGCACCATCCACATCACCCTCATCCGCGAGCAGCGTTTTCACGAAGAAGCCCGCTGACGCGCTGACGCGAAAAAGCTGCATGATAGCCAGCTAATGCGAAGAAGCCCGCTGACAAGAAGAAGCCCGCTAATGCCAGCGACAGCGCGACAGCGGACCGGAAAAAGCGCAGTGCAAAGAATGCCGGATTTATCTCCGCCTTTGAACAGAGTGAATCGCGAGAAACAAAAAAGAACAAAAAAGTGCCTGTCCCTTTTTGGAAGAAATGGGAAGAAGATGAAAAGGAGATGAAAAGTATCTGTCCCTTTTTGGTAGTATTCGTCCGTCTCCTGCTTTTCCCCTACGGCGATTTCCTAAGAGTTTTCAAAAATACACGTAGTTAATCGAAACGAAAAGTGCCTGTCCCTTTTTTGAAGAGAATGGGAAGAAGATGAAAAGTGCCTGTCCCTTTTTGGTAGTATTCGTCCGTCTCCTGCGTTTCCCCTACGGCGATTTCCCAAGAGTTTTCAAAAATAAACATAGTTAATCGAAACCAAAAGTGTCTGTCCCCTTTTGGAAGAGAATGGGAAGAAGATGAAAAGTGTCTGTCCCTTTTTGGTAGTATTCGCCCTTCTCCTGCTTTTCCCCTCCGGCGATTTCCCAAGAGTTTTCAAAAATACACATAGTTAATCGAAACCAAAAGTGTCTGTCCCTTTTTGGAAGAAATGGGAAGAAGATGAAAAGTGCCCGTCCCTTTTTGGAAGTATCTGAAAACTCATGGCACCGATTTCCCGCGATTTCCAAGAAATGGACGGCAGTTAATCGGGTAGTTAATCTCGTTTTTCCTGAGGATAATGCCGTTATTTCCGATGAAAACGGCTACAAATCCGTTGTCGCGGGAATGTCCTTGATGATTTGCTCGGGGTCGGGGCCGACACCGATGTAACGCAGGTTGGGCGCGGCGAGGTCGCCACTTTGGCGCGAGGCAAGGGCGACAATCGTTTTCACCACAAACGCTACGTAGGCACGGGCGTTCACAGGCAAATCCGCATAGCGGCGTGCGCCAGAAATGTCGCCGTCCCAGCCGGGAAGCTCGGCATAGACTGGCTTGAGCGTCCGCCGCACGGCGTCGTTTCGTGGCACGGCACCAAGGAAGTTTCCGTCGGCGTCGCGGTAGCCCGTGCAGACGAGCAGAGTGCCGCCTTTCCATTCTCCGGCGGGCGAGAGCGCGTCAAGTTTGTTGATAACGATGTCGTTGTAACCGCCGTAGCGGAGGGCGTCGGCTTTTTCCACGCAATCGCACCAGCCGACCATGCGTTGGCGCCCAGTGCTCGTGCCATATTCGAGTTTTTTCAGATGCACGGCGAGCGGGTGCGCGTCGTCCATTTGCGTTAAAAATGTATGGGTGCCGACTTTTGTGTCGTAGGCTTTGCAGACGCCAATGGTGTGGACGGGTTGCACGGGAAGCCCCGCCGATTGGAAAATCTCCGGCGAGAATGTGTGCGAGGCAGTGACGTTCGGCGCAAAGCCGTGGCGCTTGTCAAGCCAGTAGGCTTGCCCAAATTCGCCGATGAGATATTGGCCGTCGGCGAGGCTGGCGCGGATGCGTTCGCGGGCGTCGCCGATGTTTTCGCGAAGCGCGGCACCCGCCTCCCAATAGGCGTCGGTGACGGTGGCACGGTTGAAACGAAAGGCTTGTCCAGAGCCGAAACGGGTAAAGTCGAACTCGGCAGGGGCAAACACGCCGGCACCAATGGCCGTTTGGTTGGCGCGAAGCTCGGCGGTGGTAAGTTTTTCGAGAAACGTGCCCCACTGCGTCGGCGCGATGCGGCAGACGTGCTCGATGGTGCGCTCGGCGCGGTCCATGCGAGCGTCGAGTTTGGCGGCGAACTCGTCTTTGTTGGCGCAGAAGTCGGCAAAATAGATTTGCCATTGTCCGACCTCGTCGGCGTAGGCGGGCGTGATGCCGCGCCCTGTGCTGCCGCGGGGGAGCTGGCCGAGAATGTTCACGCGGTAATCTTCCCACGCGAGGTCGAGGAGGCGGTGGGTAACGTCGCTCACAAGCGTCCGCTCGTCAATGAGCAGGCGCGAATAAACGGTGTGCCCGAGTTTCTCGAGGGGGCGCGCTTCCCAGTGGATTTTTCGCGGGTCGGCGACGACGCCCGCGCCAAGGGCGAGCACGGCGACATCGCGTTCGACGACGCCGCCCGGGAGGAGGTTGAGTTTGAGACCGCCGACGGTGTGGCCGGAGTTGGCACCGCCGTTGACTTTGAGGACAACGCCGACGATGTCGCGGCGGCTGTGAAGGGCTTGCAATTCGCGTATAACTTCGGGGATGAGGCGACCTTTGCCTTCGTCGCCCATGCTAATTCCAGTGTCGGCTATAATCCGGCTCGTGAAGGGTGTGAGTGCCATGCGTAAAGTGTGTCTTGGAAAAAGAGGGAGCGAGATAACGGCGGCGCGGAGAAAGGCAACAAGGAAGACCGCAGCGCGAGGTGGTTTCGCGAGGCAATTTCGGCCTGTCTTGCGGGAAATTATTTCGCGGGTTTTTCTCCGCCGACAGCGTTCCCTGCAGGCGGTTTTGTTGGCGGCGCGGGGACAAAGCCGAGGTCTTCGCCGTGTTTCGTGACAAGCCCAATCAACTCCAATGCGCCCGGGCGACCGTTATACCAGAGTCGCCAAAGTTTGTCCTCTGGTGTGTAAATGACGAATGGTTTATAGACTGCGAGGCTGTCCCATGTTCCTTTGGGGCCGGGACTTACAATGGGATTTCCGGCGTGGCGTTCCCAGTTGGTCACGCCGTCGCGCGAGCGCGCCATGCCGATGCGGGCGAGGTTGTCGTGCTCGAAGCCGATGTAGAACATATACCACCAACCGTCGTGGCGTAGAAGTTGGGCGGCAGTGACTTTGTGGCGTTCCCAGCGGTTGTTTTTGTCGGCGGCGAAAACAGGATTTTTCGGGTGTTTTTCCCAAACCACGCCGTCGGGGCTGGTGGCGTAGCCAATGGCGTTTGGCTCGTATTGTTCGCCGCCAGAATACCACATGCGGAAGAGTTTTGACGGCGCGTCCCACTCGACATGCGGGCACATGACGGTCGTTTTTTCCCATGCCTGCTCGGCGACGAGAACAGGCTTTTCGGAGTGCCGCGTGAAGTTCAAGCCGTCGGGGCTGGTGGCATAGCCGATAGCAGAACGCCCCTTGTGTTGGCCGGTGAACCAAAGGTGATAGACGCCGTCCTTTTTGAGAATGCCCGGGCGGTTGATGTTGCTCTCCCAAGCAGTGCGTTTCGGGGGAGGCAAAACAATGCGCGGCGCACTCCATTTGACCCCGTCTTTGCTCTCCGTGTAGGCGAGCGAGTGTTTGGGACGCCACGAAAACCACATTTTGAAAAGACCGTCCTCGCGAAGCATGGAGACATCGAAACAAGTGCCGGTTTTCTTGTCGCCGACAACGGGATTGGCGGGGTGTTTCACCCAACCGGAGGAGGTGTCGGGCGCGGCGGCGGCGGGCGCGGGGCTGGCGGCGGTGACAATAGCGGTGGTAAAGGTGGCGGCAGCTGCGAAACTGCGTGTTAGTCGAGAAAAGCAAACGGGAAAAGCGGATAGAACTGGAAAGAGCATGATGGAAATGCAGACAGAAACAAGGCACCAAGGTTCCATGCTCACGCACTCACACGCATTGTTAGAGGGTCTAATCCTCGAACGGCAGCAGAGGAGGGGGGGGACGACTCATTTACTCTTGGTGCCGCGCATCGTATCACAAAAAGGGACAGTCACTTTTTTATGCGAGATATATCTACGAAAAAATGTCCTCGGCATCCACTCTAACCACAAAGTCCACGATTTCATGGCCTCACAAAAAGGGACAGTCACTTTTGCGTTTTCTGTAGCGGCGATAGACACCGCCGATATAGATTTGGGCACGGTGGAGGCGGCGAAAAACGCGCCGCCGCTGCTCTTGGATTGGCGAAAGACGGCGAGGGCGAAATTGCCCCCGTCAAGTTTGAGAAGATGGAGCAAATCCTGCCTTTCGCCGCTGTTCAGAAGCTCATCAAACGCCCTCGCCGAGCAGGTTGGCGGCGAGTGTGCTGGCGGGCGAGTGTGCCGATTTGCTTTGGGGGGTTAGTTTTTTGTGCCGCGCATCGTGTAGAGGTCGGAGTCTGTGCCGGAGGATTTGCCAAAGGGACGAAAACCACTTTGCAAACGATTGCCCGTCTCTTTGCGGTAGCGCACCAAATGCTCATCAACAAACTTTTTGTCGCCAAGAACCAAGCCTCGGGTGAATTGCCCGACTCGGCTCTGGCCCAACAGCGGTTCCGTCTCTGGCAATTGACCGCCTTCCGCTGTCACGCGTCGCAGCGCAGCATCGCTGATGCGAGCCGCCGTGCTGTCGCCCCGTTTCATCCCCGCACCTTTTCCGAACAATGCCACGCGGTAGCCTGAAAGCATTTCTTCATTTGACAAATTTTTAACGGTGAAACCAAGAGCCGCTCGCAGCCCCTTGAGCATCTTTTCATCTCCTCTGAGAGCCGCCGCGTAGCCGCACCATTTGTAGTCTTTCGGGTCTTTAACAATTCCAGCCCGCACGGGATTCAAGTCTATGTATGACGCCACCGCTTGCAGTGCGAAGTGCCGATGGCCC
>JAITPT010000050.1 GCA_031289285.1 Puniceicoccales bacterium | reverse complement strand
GGGGGGACACAGTGGACACGGTGGACTTAGTGGACGGTGTGGACGCAGTGGACGGTGTGGACTTGGTGGTGGGGCGGCAGCTGCTTTTGTTATGGGGTGCGGTGGCAGAGCGAGGAACGAGCGGCGACACCGCTTTTGCAGACGACACGACCGCTTCGGCAGCCAGTGTTTTTTTGCAGCTTTGAAAGCAGTGTCGGCGGGGAGTGCGGCGGTGGGCCTCGGCGTTCGGTGTTCGGCGTTCGGGGCTGCGGGGGTGCTCGGTGTTATAGGTCTTATAGGTCTTATAGGACGTATAGGACGTATAGGACGTATAGGTCCTATAGGTCGTATAAGACCTATCTGCCGCCGTCCCACTTGGGGCTGCTCTTGGGGCTGCTCACGCAACACCCCGCCCATAGTGGACGCCGTCGCCAGTTGCCAGTGCCGTCACTTGCGGCCTGCCTTAGCCTTTGATTTCCTTGTGGAGTGTCCGGCGTTTGAGCGCGGGGTTATATTTCAGTTTCTCGACCTTGTCCTGCGTAATCTTTTTGTTGCGCGTGGTCATGTAGCGCGACGGGCGCTTGCCCTCTTTACGGGCTTCGGTGCATTCAAGGATGACGGTGTCTCGTGCCATTGTGGTCTGTGTAGTTGGGTTAAAAAAAGTGTGAAAAGGTTGTTTTGAAGGGCAGCGTGGATAACGAACGCCGCCGCAGGCGCAACGTTTATTTTACAACCCGCCGCCCTCGCCTCACGCGCTCCGCCCGTCGCGCTGCTCGCTCGCGTTTTTTTCAAAACGCACTCGCGCCGCTGCCGTCGCCACCGCACAATGCCTCGCCATGAAAGAAACCGCTGCCCGCCCGCGCCCGCTCGCCGGCAAACGCATCGTCGTCACCCGCCCAGAAGGCACCGCTGCCGGTGTGCTTCGCGACGCCCTCGCCGCGCAAGGTGCCACCGTGCTCGACATCCCGCTCATTGACATCGAATACACCGCCGACCCCGCCGCGCTCGAAGATGTCTGGTCAAACATGGGCCAATTCGACTGGCTCGTCTTCACCAGTGCCAACGGTGTGCGCGGTTTTTTCGAGCGCTTTTTTGAGACCTTCAACGACATTCGCGGCATCGGCCCTGCGCGTATTGCCTGCGTCGGCGACGCCACCACCGCCGCCGTCCGCGCCCACCACCTCAACGTGGATTTCCAACCCGAAAAATCCACCGCCGACGACCTCGCTCGCGAGCTTGCCGACACCGAAGACCTCGCCCACCTGCGCGTCCTCGTCGTCGCTGGAAACAAAAATAGCGACTCGCTTGCCAAGACCCTCGAGACACGCGGCAAGGCTATCGCGCAAACGCTCATCGTCTATGCTGCCGTCGAGAACGACATCGGCCAGCTCGACGCCGCCGAGTCTTTTCGTCGCCTCGGTGCTGACGCCATCGTGTTTGCCAGCCCGTCCGCCGCCGACTCGTTTGTCGCGCAGGCGAAGCTGCTCGCGCCTGTCAAAACCGCCCGTCATCCCGTAGCGGTCGCCATCGGCCCGAGCACCGCCGACGCCCTCCGCGAGCACGGCATCCCCGTCGCTGCCCAAGCCGCCGAGCCGACTCCTGCCGCGCTCGCTGCCGCCGTCGCCGCCGCGCTTTCTCCGAAATGAAAACCGCCGCACCGCCCGCCGCCGCGCAAACGCCCGCCGCCGCGAAGCCGCCCGTGGCGGTGATTGACTTCGGTTCAAACACGCTCAAAGCGATTGTCGCCGCTGGCGATTTGCCTCTGCGCACACTCGCAAAAATGAGCGACAACACGCGCCTCGGCCCCAACTCGGGCGAACCCGCCGACGCCCTCTCTCCGCGTGCCATGCGCGAGGGCGTCGCTGCTGCCGTGCGCCTCGCCGCATTCGTGCGCAGCCACGGCGCGGAGCGAGTGCGGGCGGTGGCGACGAGCATGGTGCGCGACGCGCCAAACGGGCCGGAGTTTTGCGAGGCGGTCTGGCAGCAAACGGGTCTGCGCTTGGAAGTGCTCTCCGGCGCAGACGAGGCGCGAGGCATCGCGGCGGGCGTCGCTACCGACCCCGTGTTTGCCGACGCACCCGCGTTGCGCATCGCCGACTTGGGTGGCGGCAGCCTTGAATACATCGTCACCGCAGGCGGCGTCCCGCGCATGGCGGAGAGCCGTCCGCTGGGAGCCGTGCGCCTCACGCGCCGCTTCGTGCCCGACCCCGCCGCGCCAATCCCCGCCGCCGCGCTCGACGCCGTCGCTCAACACGTCCGCGAAGTCATGGCCGAGCTTGTGGACGCCAACGACCCCGCCTTGCGCGGTGCTCCCTTTGCCGGTTGCGGCGGCGTCTTCACCGTCAGCCGCCTCCTCCTCGCCGAAGAACGCGGCATCCCGCCACCCGCCGACAACGCCGACAACGCCGTCGTCACCGCGCCCGCCGCCGCCCTTTTCGGCGACT
Source organism: Puniceicoccales bacterium (assembly GCA_031289285.1). Classification (GTDB taxonomy): domain Bacteria; phylum Verrucomicrobiota; class Verrucomicrobiia; order Opitutales; family UBA953; genus CALNBE01. The sequence continues at coordinate 2,760 of JAITPT010000050.1, read as the reverse complement.
CGTTTTTGCCGGTTTCAGATTTGTTGCGGCTGCGCGACACCCTTGCGGCCTTGCCCTTGGAACGGCGCATTCGCCTGCCCGTTTTGTTGCCAAACCGCGCCGACATTTTCCCTGTCGCCCTGACCATCCTGCTCGAATTAGCGCGTCTCGCTGGTGTCGCTGGTTTTTCGCAAACCACCCGCAGCCTCCGCCACGGCTTGGCCGCCCAACTCGCCGCCACCGCCGTTGCCGCGCAACTCGCTGCACCCGCGCCGCCTGCGCCCGCCGCGTGGATGCTCGGCGTGTGTGGGATGGGCATGGGGCCACTCGCGATTTACCTGCGCGGCGAGGGCTGGGAGGTTTCAGGTTGGGACGACGCGCCCGCGCAACCCATGCGCGATTGCCTGCTCGACGCAGGCGTGACGTTCTCGCGCACCTTCGACACCGCCCGCCCGCCCGCGCTCGCGGGCTTTTCCAGCGCGGTCAAAAACGGGCACCCGCTACGCACGCTCGCCGACGCGCACGGCGTCCGCTTGGTGCGTCGCGGCGAACTTCTCGCCGAGTGCGCACGCGGCAAAAAGTTCATCGCCGTCTGCGGCAGTCACGGCAAAACGACCACCTGCGGAATGCTTGCGCAGGCCTTGCTCGCGGCGGGTGCCGACATCGGCTACGTGCTCGGCGGCCTCTACCGCGACCCGCTTTTGCCGCCCGCACGAAACGGGAAGTCTCCGTGGCTCGCTGCCGAGGTGGACGAGAGCGACGGCACCATTTCGCACTTTTCGCCGGAAATCACCGTGGCGGTAAATCTCGATTGGGACCACCCCGACTACTACCGCACCGAGGCCGACCTCGAAGCCGTTTTCGCCGCACTCTTTCAGCGAACGACTGGCGCGATTTTTATTCCGGCAGACAGCGCACGCCTTTGCCGTCTCGCCGAAGCCGCGAGCGTCCCTGTCTTCAAAGTGGGCGCGGCAGACGACGCGGGCGGCGCGGCGTTTTGCGATTTCAACACTGCCAACGCTCGCATGGCACTGGCGGTTGCGCGGCATGTCGCGGGGCGAGTCGGCGAACCGCCGCTGGGAAAGTTTTCCGGCATACGCCGCCGTCAAGACACGCTGTTTGAGGGCGGCGGGCTGCGCGTGCTCGCGGACTACGCGCACCACCCGACGGAAATCGCGGCCTTGCTGCGGCACCTGCGCGGGAACGCCGTCGGGCGGCTCATCGCCGTTTTTCAGCCGCACCGCCACACGCGCACACGCCAGTATGCGCGGGAGTTTGCCTCGGCGTTGAAGAGCGCGGACTCGGTGCTGCTGCTGCCCGTCTATTCGGCGGGCGAGGCACCGGTCGAGGGCGGCACGGCGTCGAGCGTGTTTGAGGCCGCAGGGGGCGACCCGCGTTTCTCGCTGCTCAGCGGCAGTGGCGAATTAGCGGAGCGGCTGGCGGAGATGTTTCCCGACGTGCCGGACGCCGCGCTCGACGCCGCGCCTGCCGATGCCGCGCCCAGCACCGTGGCGTTCATTGGCGCGGGCGATATTGACCGCATGGCGGCAGCGTTCGCCGATGCGTTGCGTTGGAAAAAACTCGCGACCCGCCGCCCCTTCGGCGCGAGAACTACGCTGGGCGTCGGCGGCACGTGCGCGTGGTATGCCGAACCCGCCAGCGCGGAGGAAATCCGCTCGCTGTTCGCCGCTGCCAAAGCGCGCAGCGTCCCCGTGTTTGTCGCGGGGCGCGGCTCAAATTTGCTCGTGCCCGACGCGGGTTTTGCCGGATTGGTTATCCGTCTCGCGGCTCCTGTTTGGCGCGGCGTCGAGGTGCGCGACGACGGCGCGGACGGCAAGCGCATCGTCGTTGGCGCAGGCGCGACGCTGCGCGAGATTGCGCGGCGGGCGGCGGAGGCGGGCATGGGCGGCTTCGCGTTTCTCGACGGCATACCGGGCACACTCGGCGGCGCGTTGCGCATGAATGCAGGCGCGGCGGGCGAGACGATTTTTGGGCGCGTCGAATATGTGACGTGGCTCTCGCCGGAGGGCGCGGTGCGACGCCAGCCCGCCAGCGCGTTTGACGTGCGGTATCGCGATTGCCCGACGCTTGCGGGCGGCGCGGTGCTTTCGGCGGAGTTGCGCGGCGCGGGCGACATCGCGCCCGCCGAGGCGTTTGCCGAAATGGCGGCACTCGCTGAGCGGCGTCGGGCGGCGCAACCAGCGGAGCCGAGTGCGGGCAGTGTTTTCAAAAATCCTGCTGGCGACAGTGCAGGGCGGCTTATCGAGTCGCTCGGTTTGAAGGGGCTGCGCATCGGCGGCGCGGCGGTCTCGGAGGTTCACGCAAACTTCATCGTGAACAAGGGCGGCGCGACGGCAGCAGACGTGCTCGCTCTGATAGAAAAAATCCGCGCTGACGCCCGTGCAAAACGCGGTGTCGAGCTGGAATTGGAGATCGTAGTCGTCGGCGGCAGCGGTGGATAATCCTAAAAACGGCAGTTAATGCGGGCGGTTTTGCACAATCTTTTGGTCGTCTGCTGCTTGCGCTTTCCACTCCACGCACCGCAAGGTGCGCGTCGGGAAAGCGCAAACCGCATCCGCCTCAAAATCTTGCGCAAACCCATCCCGCTGAACTGCCGTTCTTAGGATAATCCTAAAAACGGGCGAACTCGAGGCGCTTCCCCGCGACGGAACCGCCGCTGGTGCCGCCGCTGCCACTGCTGAAAACACCGTTCTCGAAAACCGTTTCGCCGTTCACAAAAGTTGCGACGACCCGCGAGGCGAAGACCTGCCCCTCCAAGGG
>JAITPT010000325.1 GCA_031289285.1 Puniceicoccales bacterium | reverse complement strand
GGCTGACGCTTTGCGGGAGGTGGTGTTGGAGGAAAGCAGCAGCGTTCTCGGTGTTGCCAAAAATGGATTTGAAAATTTTGTCGTGCGGCTGGTGGGCGTCGTCAGATGCGTCGTCGTCGTCGGGGGCGGCGGTGGCGGCAGACGCTGCGGACGTGCTGTGCTTGTCGGCGGGTTTGTTGCGGGAACGTGTTTTTCGGGCGGACATTTTCGGGAAATGGGGAAGCGTGGTTCGGAAAAGCGTGACGAGCGTGGCTGTGCGCGTGAATAGGTGTGCAAGTGGGATTGGCGAAACCCCGCATATTGGCAAGCGGGGATTTGTTGCTGTTGCTGATGCGCACAGGGAAACACCTGCGAGCGAGACGCCCGTGTCACCGCACACACGCACCGCACACCCGCCGCCTATGCCTCCGCAGTTTTAGACCGCAGATAACGCAGAAACCGCAGATATTTTAGATTTTTTCCTCCTCCCTCCTTTCTCCTCCCTCCACCCTCCTTTTTTTTATCTGCGTCCATCTGCGTTATCTGCGGTTTTTAGGTTTAAGCTCGTTCCCCCTTTTTTGCAGCCTCTCCCAACGCGGTGTTGCCGCTCGTTCCTCGCTCTGCCACCGCTTTCGAGTTAGCACAAAACCAGTTGCGTCTTTTGGGGCTGGGGCGGGTGGTTTTTGGGATTTCAAGGGCGGGGCAAAATGCGCATTGGGGCGAGGGTGAGATTGCCGAAAATCAGGGTTCTTGCGCTGCACGGTTTCACCGGTTGCGGCGACGATTTTGAGCCGTTGCGCCGCGCCGCGCCGCAGGCTTGGGAATGGCACTGCCCAGAATGGCCGAAGGACGGGCACGGCGGCGACGGCGCGGCGCGGGCGGGCGCGGTGGCGCGGCACTTCGCCGTCATAGACGACGCACTGGCAGCTTTCGAGGCAAACTCCGTGCGTCCGCTTCCGATGCCATGCTCGTTTCCACATCCACATCCGCACCCGCTTCCACATCCACACCTGCTTCCGCGTCCGCTCCCGGTGCTGCTGGGTTACTCGATGGGCGGGCGGTTGGCACTCCAATGGGCGGCGCGACATGCGGATGTGCTCTGCGAAAAAATCTCTGCACTGGTGCTCATCGGTGCTTCGCCGGGCATCGCCGACGCCGACGCACGCACCCGACGTCGCGAGGCAGACAACGCACTCGCCGACGCGGTTTGCCGTAGCGGCACGGCAGCCTTTCTCGAGCATTGGTGGCACTCGGAACTTTTCGCGGGTTTGCCAAAAAATCTTTCGCCGGCGGCCTTGGCCGCGTTGCGCGAGCGACGTCTGCGCAACGCCCCCGAAGACTTGGCGGCGAGCTTGCGCGGGGTCGGCGCAGGCGCGTTGCCGCCCGTGTGGGACGCGCTGCCACGGCTGCACGTGCCCACGCTGTGCGCCGCCGGTGCCAACGACAAAAAGTTTTGCGCAATCGCCGCCGAGATGGCAGCGCAGCTACCACTGGGGCGGACGTTTTTTGCGCGTGGCGCGTGGCATTTGCCACACATCGAAAAACCCGCCGCACTGGCACGAGCACTCGTCGCGTTGACGCGGTAATTGCCTTGCCCGCGCGGTGGAAAGCGGTTGCCTTGGCGGCTCTCACGCCCGCAACCGCCGCACTTCTACGCAAAAATGAACTCTCCGCTTTCCACCGAACAACTCTTTGGCATCGAGCCATTCCGCAAAATCCTGCCCAACGGCCTCACCGTGCTTTTCGCGCCCGAAAACAATGCCGGACTCGTCTCCGTCCAAGTGTGGGTAAAAACCGGCAGCATCCACGAGGGCGACCTCCTCGGCTCCGGCATCTCGCACTATGTCGAGCACATGGTTTTCAAGGGGACGCGCCATTATTCTTGCCGCGAAATCTCCAAGCTGGTGCAGAGCGCGGGCGCCAGCATCAACGCCTACACGACTTTTGACCGCACGGTCTATCACATTGACGGCCCCGCCGAATGCGCGGAACTCGCGTTCGACGTGCTCTCCGAAATGATGTTTCGCGCCAACTTGTCTCCCGCCGACGCCGTGCGCGAGCGCAGCGTCATCTTGCGCGAAATTGACATGCGCGACGACGACCCAGACTCGCTGTTCTCGGAGGCGGTGCTTGCCGACGCCTTTCACGAACACCCCTATCGGCTGCCCGTCATCGGCCTGCGCGATGCGTTTTCGCAACTCGGCCACAAGCAGCTTCAGGCTTACTACAAGGCGCGCTACGTCCCCAACAACATGGTGCTCGCCGTCGCCGGTGCCATCGCGCCGGGCGAGGTTTTCCGTCTTGCCGAGGAGCACTTCGGCAAACAGCCCGCTGCCGCCATCGGCATCCCTTGCGTGCCGCCCGAGCCGGAGCAGCTTGCCCCGCGTCGCGGCGCACTGCACGCCGACACGCAGGTGCTGCGCGGCAGCATGGTCTGGCGTATCCCTGGGATGCGCCACCCCGACGCGCCTGCGCTCGACATCTTCTCGATGCTTCTGGGCTTCGGCGAGAGCAGCCGCCTCAATTGCAAACTGCACAACGAGCTTGGGATTGTGCATGAGATTGACGCCTCAAACTGGGCACCCGGCGCGACGGGGCTTCTCTGGCTCTCCTACATCGCCGACCCGGGGAAACGCGCCGAGGTGGAAGAGGCGGTTCTCAGCGTCATCAAAGGTGTGCTCGACGAGGGCTTCTTCGAGACCGAGTTTGCCAAGGCACGACGCGCCTGCCTGATGTCGTTTCTCAACGCCCGCAAAACGGTCTCCGGCATCGCCTCGCAACTTGGGGCGCAGAGCGTCGTCATCGGCGACCCGGGTTACCCGCGCCTCTACCTCGAACGTGTCGGCGCACTCACGCCGCTCGAAGTGCTCGAAGCCGCCCGCCGGCATATCCGCCCCGATACCTTGACTTGCTACGCGATGGAGCCGCGCACCGCCGAGGCCGAGGCACGTGCGGCGGCAGCAGAAGCGGCGGCGTCCGCCGGGCCAGTGCCGTTTGAAGAGGTGCGGCTTGAAAACGGTTTGCGCGTGTTGCTCCAACCCGTGCGCGGCTACCCGAAGGTGAGCTTCCGCATTTTGTTCCCCGGCGGAGGTCGCTGCGAACCCGCCAACCGCCGCGGTCTCTGCGCGATACTCGCCACGCTGCTCACGCGCGACACGGAGAACCGCACCGCCGCAGAAGTCGCCGAGACCGCCGAGACGCTCGGTGCCTCGCTCCACGAGACCGACGGCAACAACAGCTTCGGCCTCGCCATCGAAGTGCTTCCGGGCGACGCCGAGGCCGCCACCGAAATCCTCGCCGACGCGGTGCTGCACCCCGCGCTTTGCGAAAAAACTTTTCTCGCCGAACGCGACGCCCAGCGCTCCGCGTTGCAGGAGAACGAGGACGATGTCGTCGAGTATGGCAAACGCCGCTTGCGCGAAATCTTTTTTGGGGAACACCCCTTGTCCGTTGATTCTCTCGGTCGCAAAGAAGACCTCGCCGCGATAACGCCCGCCGATGTCCGCGCCCTCCACGCTTGGCTCGCCCGCCCCGAGAACGCCGTGCTCGCCGTCAGCGGCGACTTCGACCGCGACGCCGTGCTGGCGGATTTGAAGGCGAAGTTTGGGCACTGGCACAGCGGCAGCAGCGCGAAAGGCAGCAACCGCCACGCGCCCGATTTGCTCTCGCCCGCCGCCGTCGTGCCACCCGCACGGACGGGGCGCGTCTCCGAGACGCAGCCGCACTCGCAGGCGGTTGTTTTCTGGGCGTTCCCCGACGCGGGTATTGTTGACGACGATTTTGTGCCAGGGCAATTGCTCGAGGAGCTGCTCAGCGGCATCGCGAGCCAGCTGTTTATCTCGGTGCGCGAGGAGCGCGGCATGGCCTACTTTGTGGGCGCGGAGCGGTTGAGCGCGTTGCGCGAGGGAATGTTTTTCCTCTGCGCCGGCACAATCCCAAGCCACGTCGAAGCCGTCCTCGAAGCGATGCGCAGGGAGTTAATACGTGTGCGCGAGAAGAAAATTTCTAACGAGGAAATCATCTCCGCGAAAGCCCGCCTACGCGCTGCGAAGCGGATACAGGCGCAGACAATCGGGGCACGCACGATGGAGGCCGCGTTGCTCACGCTCTACGGCATCGGCGCAAACTCCGACGAGCATTGGGAAAAAATGCTGGACAAACAGGACGCCGACACTCTCGCAGTTTTTGCCGAAAAATACCTGCGCGACGACAAAGGGCTAATCTACACCGTGCTGCCCCAAAAGAAATAGGCGGCGGCGCGGCGCAGACGGCGGGAGGTCGTGGCGGACGGCGCGGAAGGTCGCGGCGGGTGCGGGGCTTATTCCAACTTGCTTTCAAAAAGTCACTAAATCGGTTCCTCGTTATTTAGCCTAAAAACGGGTTCCTCGCTGTTTTGAGTGGGACGCGAGTATTGGCAATTGCTGATGCCCCTTATCGGGGTCTCTTGTTTTTTAGCCCTGCAAGGGCAAGATTATCGGATGTCCCGACGACCCAATGGCAAAATCTTTAGTCTGGTTAATTATCCTAAGAACGGCAGTTCAGCGGGATGGGTTTGCGCAAGATTTTGAGGCGGATGCGGTTTGCGCTTTCCCGACGCGCACCTTGCGGTGCGTGGAGCGGAAAGCGCAAGCAGCAGACGACCAAAAGATTGTGCAAAACCGCCCGCATTAACTGCCGTTTTTAGGATTATTCGGAGAGAGGAGGGAGGGGGGATGAAGAGGGCAGGAGAGGGGCGTGGGTATCTGCGTCTCAAATATCCGATAAATCATGCACTTACGACACGGATAATATTTTGCCAATTTGTTGCGCTCGAATTAAAAGGCAGCCATTTTATTACTTGACTTCGCCGCGGTTCGTGCAACTTTCCCTTGCAGTGCCCACCATGTGCCCGCCACAAGATTGCAACGGAATACGCACCACCAGCATCCGGCAACCCGATAATCTCCCCCCATGCGGGGCTGCGGCACCAGTGCTCCCACTCAAAATAGCGAGGACGCGATGACTGTGTTTCGGGTTGAATAAAAGAGGCGCGAGGGTGATAAGGGGTCATGAAGGGCGACAAGAGCAATTGCAACAACAGGGACAAGCCGGACGACGAAGACAAAGGCGCGGCGTCGCGGCGTAGCGGAAAAAACACACGAGGCGGCGGGGCAGGCGAGGGTGAAGCACAGACGGCATTTCTCGTCGGTCTCCAACGCCACGGGCAAGAACCTGCCGAGGCCGCCGCCTTGCTCGGAGAATTGCGCGAGCTGGTCGCCAACCTTGCGGTGCCCATCGCTGGCTCCGTCGTCGTGCGTCTGCGCGAAGACAGCCCGCGCCTCCTTGTCGGTTCCGGCAAAGCGGTGGAACTCGCCGCCGAAGCCCGCGCTGTCGGTGCAAATTTACTTGTCTTCGACGATGAGCTTTCCGCCGCTCAGCAACGCAACTGGGAACGCGACACGGGGCTGCGCGTCATTGACCGCCAAGAAGTAATTCTTGACATTTTCGCCGCACGTGCCTCGACCCGCGAGGCGGTTCTCCAAGTGCGCCTCGCGCAGCTTGAGCACCAGCTCCCGCGCCTGAAACATCTTTGGTCGCACCTCGACCGCCAGCGCGGCGGCGGCTCTACGCAGCGCGACGCCGGCGAAAAACAAATCGAGATGGACCAGCGGCTCATTCGTGAGCGCATCGCAAAAGTGCGAGCGGAGTTGGACGATGTTATCCGCCGTCGCGCCACGCAGCGCAAACAGCGGCGGCGTGTCCCCGTGCCCTCCGCCGCAATCGTCGGCTACACCAACGCGGGCAAATCTTCGTTGCTCAACGCGCTCACAGGCGCGGGCGTTTATGCCGCCGACAAACTTTTTGCCACGCTCGATCCCGTGACGCGCCGCCTCACGCTGCCCGGCGGGCGCACGCTGCTGCTAACTGACACCGTGGGGTTTGTGCGGCGGCTCCCGCACCGCCTTGTCGAGGCGTTCAAAGCCACGCTGGAAGAGGCCGTGCGCACGGACTTTCTCATCCACGTCGTTGACCTGTCGTCGCCGGAGCACGAGACGCACTGGCGGACGACTCGCGAGGTGCTGACGGAAATCGGCGCGGCGGACAAACCCATCTTGACGGTCTTCAACAAAACCGACGCCTGCGCGGACGACGCTCCGAAGTTCGCGGCGCGGGCGCAGCATCCGGACGCACAGTTTGTCAGCGCGAAAACAGGCGCGGGTTTGAGTGGGCTGCTGGCGATCTTGGAGGAGCGGGCCACGGCGGGACGCGAGTCAGCGAGCTTGTTGATACCGCACGACAGGCACGATTTTTTGGGCGAGTTGCACACGGCGGGCGCGGTGCTCTCGGAGCGACATACGGCAGAGGGCGTCGTCGTCGAGGCTTTGCTTCCGCCGCGATTGCAAGCGGCGGCGGCGGCGTTCGCTACGCAGAAAAAGAGCGCAGGGAAGGGGACGCGGCGTCGGCAGCGGGCGCGGTGATGGCGACGGCAACGGCGTCGGCATTCGCGTCGGCCTTCTGCGGGAGTGGCAGCGGTGCGCGTTTTTTTACGAAGCATTTTGCGGTAAAAATATTTTTGGCGTATCCGTAATTTTTCTTAGTTTCGCGCTTTACTTTTTTGGGAGGATAAACAACTTGCGTCCCGACCCTTCGGAAAGCGGACGCAAGCGGGAGACTCTCGCACTTCGGAAAACTTCTCGGAGACTTTTTTCACTCACCCAAACCAAACAACACTCAAACCAACAACATTATGGCCTCACAGACCAAAAAAACGAATCTCACCAAACGTGAAATCATCGCCGCTGTTTTCGCGCAAACGGGCTTTCGTCAAAAGGAAATCCGCGAAACCGTCCAACGCACATTGGACACCATCGTCAAGGCGTTGAACGACGGGCGCAATGTCGAGCTGCGCAAGTTCGGCGTTTTCGAACTGCAAACCCGCCGTGCGCGCATCGGGCGCAACCCGAACAAACCCGAGAACACCGTGCTCATCCCAGAACGCGTCGTCGTGAAGTTCAAATCCGGCAAAGAGCTGCAAGGCGGTCTCGCCGCTTTCGACCCGCAAACGTTGAAAGGCTGAACTGCGTCGTCATCGCCGACGTTTTTTTCCTACACCGAGCAAACGCCCCGTTTTCTGCGGGGCGTTTTTTTGCAAGCCTCGCACATACGCCATGCCGCCCGCATCTGCACCTGCCGCACCTGCCGCTGTCGCTGCACTTGCCGCGTCTGCCGCTGTCGCGCCCGCTGCGCCCGTCGTGCCGCGCTCGCCGCTCTTCTCTGGTTTGCGCGAACGTCGCGTCGGCATCCTCCTGCACCCGACCTCGCTGCCGTCGCGCCAAGGGGTTGGCTCGCTGGGCGCAGGTGCAAGGGAGTTCGTTGACTTTGCGGCAGAGAGCGGTTTCGCGTGGTGGCAGGTTTGCCCGCTCGGCCCCACAGGCTACGGAGACTCACCCTATCAGTGTTTTTCCGCCTTCGCGGGAAATCCCTATCTCATAGACCTCAGCGAAGTCGTCGAGGCAGGGCTGCTCGACGAGCGCGACCTCGCGCCTTTGCGCCAACTCGCCGAAGACCGCGTCGAATACGGTTACCTTTGGGAGCACTTCCACACCGCGCTCGGCAAGGCGGCGCGCACCGCGATTGGGCGTCCGGCACTGCTCGAAGCGTTTGGCGATGTCGCCGCATTCCGCCGCGAAAAGGCCGCATGGCTCGACGACTACGCGCTCTTCTCCGCACTGAAAAAGTTCTTCGCCGGCAAGCCTTGGCACGAGTGGCCGGAGGCGGCGCGGAACCATCGCGAAGCCGTGAAAACTCGGTGGCCAGCCGCCGTCGCCGCAGAGGTCGAAGCGGAGGTCGTCAAGCAATTTCTTTTTTTTGCGCAGTGGACGGCCTTGCGCGGACACGCACGGAAACGCGGGCTGCGTATCCTTGGTGACTCGCCGATTTTCGTCGCTCGCGACAGTGCCGATGTGTGGGCCAACCCGCAGTTTTTCCAGCTTGGCGAAGACGGCCTCCCGTCGCACGTCGCAGGTGTGCCACCCGACTATTTTTCTCCGGCAGGGCAACTCTGGGGAAACCCGCTTTACGATTGGGACGCGCTGAAAAAAGACGGCTACCGATGGTGGCTGCGCCGACTCGCCGCCGACCTCGCACTCTGCGACGCCGTGCGGATTGACCACTTCCGCGGGTTTCACGATTACTGGCAAATCCCTGCCGACGCGCCTGACGCCCGCAGTGGATGTTGGCAGCGCGGTCCCGGGCTTGATTTCTTCAAAACCGTTCGGCGCGAACTCGGCGACGCCGCGCTTGTCGCGGAAGACCTTGGCGACCTCGACGACGGTGTGCGTGGGTTGCGGCGGGAAACGGGTTTGCAGGGGATGGCTGTTTTGCAATTTGCGTTTGGCGGCGACGCACGGAACTCGTATCTGCCGCACAATCACTCGCGTGACTGTGTCGTCTATCCCGGCACGCACGACAACGACACTTCTGTCGGCTGGTATGCCGCCGCGACGGAGGCCGAGCGCGACTTTTTCCGCTGTTATTTTGGGTCTGTCGGCACCGAGCCGAACTGGACGCTCATCCGCGCTGCATACGCCTCGCCTGCTGTGTTAGCGGTTGTGAGTTTGCAAGATGTTTTGGGAAAAGGAAGCACCGCACGTTTTAACACACCTGGTGTCGCTTCCGGCAACTGGTGTTGGCGTGTCACTGTTGCTGAACTCGCCCACGCCAAAACATTTCTCACCCCCAACTTGCACCGCCTCGCCGAAGTCACCGACCGCCTCGCCTAATCCCTTCCTCTCTAAAAAAAAGGCAGCCATTTTTTCTACTGTGGTAGATGATGACGTTCTGGTCAGGGGACGGGTCTTGGTCTTGGCGTTTCACCCTCTGGTGCCGCACTCCAAACGTGCGGTGCCCGCCAGCCCGTGGCACACAAAAATCGAGAGTCAAATGAAAAAGTGTCTGCCCCTTTATTGCACTGCCCCTTTATTGCACTGTAGTGTTGGCGGGGGCAAAGGTGTGCAGGTGGCAAAAAACGAGCAGTGCCGCGCTGAAGTTTTCCAAAATGGAAAAAATCGCTTGCCTTTCTGCAGGCAAAACTTTCCCTGCGGGCGAATGAAAAATCAAAAACGAAACACGTCCACGACAACCGTTGTTGAAAAAGAAACCCTGACGGGGACATTCAATCCAGACATTGCGCTGCCATTTCAACTTCGGGTTGATGACTTCAAAATGGCGATGCAAGATGTGCATGATTTCTTTTCCGACGTGAACACCACCTTGAAAAATAAGGGCTTGTCCCGTCTGGACGACATGCTTCGCCCCGCCATTATGTCCGGCGTGTTGTCGGATATGCTCACCGCCAGTCTCGCCAAACACTCCCGCTCGCTCGTAGAAAATGGCTATTTCAACGGACATCCCGACTTGATAGTCAAGGGCGTCTATTCCAATAACAAAACACAATCAGGAAGCGAAGGTGTGGAAATTAAAACGACTCGCAAAGAAGGTGGCGCGGTGGATATGCACGGTGCCCGCGAACAGTATTTGTGCGTTTTTGTTTATACGATAGATAACGAAACCGAACCCGCAACGAACCGCCGTCAGATGCGCTTCACAGAGGTTTATTTGGGGAAAGTTAGTCTCAATGATTTTCGCAAAAATGAGCGCGGCGAACTTGGAACGCGCACCGCGACTTTACATAAAGAGGGTATCGCTAAATTGCGGAAAAACTGGGTCTATCGTGTTTAACTCTGAGTTTGATTTCGCTGGCGAAAAACGCGCCAGTTTGGGAATAGCGTTGCGGGCAATTTCATAATAAATCGTGTCTTTTTCAAACCCAATGCTTTCATAGCCAATGGCTTCCGCTGCTGCCAAGGTCGAACCAGCACCGGCAAACGGGTCTAAAATAACGCCTTCTCCAAGCGGCAACGCGCCGCGAACGATTTGACGCAAAAACGCTTGTGGTTTTAGACTGGGATGCGGCGCAAGAGCGCGTTCTGTGCTTCGTGTCGGCGCGGAACTTATCACATCGCCGAAGGGAACATTCGGCGAAGGGCGGCGAAATCCGCCCGTTTTCCATTTGCGCAAATTATCTTGCGCACGGCCTTCGAGCGGCTTCCGAAAAACAAGCCACGGTTCCCACATTGAACGCGGCATTACGCTGACGTTTTCAAATTCTACATGCGCAGATTTGGGTCTGTCGCCGCCGCGCATCGTTGTCACAAGACGGATAATTTCTCCACGCCGTTCCAGTCCGGCGTCAACCAACGCCTTCGCGCAAATATAGGAAAGCAGCGGATTGGAGGCGACAAGGACATTGGCACCGGGGACAAGTTTAGAGAGAAAGGCGCGTCCCCATTCTAAAAAGAAGTCTTCCAATTCTTTCAATTGCGTCGTCGTTAATACAGTGAAACGCGGAAGCGGGGAACGTTCGTGTCCGTCAAACGACGGTGGTTTCCGCCAGACGCCGCCTTTGCCCTTGCGCAACTTCTCTTGTTGCTCCTCGGCGTATTCGTGCAAGCCGTAGGGCGGGTCGGTGACGATGGCGTGAATTGATGTGTCCGGCAATTTTTTGCCCAAATCAAAACAATCGCCCAAGTATAATTTTGTGCGCCCGAAAACGGAGGGTTCGGGAAGCGGAGTTTCGCGCACGGGCTTTTGGGAAAAACTTTTGAGACGATAAACGCCTCGGTCTTCGCGGGCAAAAATTTCGGGGGTCTTGAGTTGGAGGTAAGAGCGAATGGACGATTGCGGCGTGTCGCCGATGAATTGAAACACGCGGGATTGTATCTCTTGCACCGACAGCGGCTCGTGCGCCTGCGACAGCGCGGCAATGATGGCGTCGCGAACGTTGCCCGGCGCGTGTTGGGAAAGTGTCGATGGCGTTGGCGAGAAATTCATGGCAGGCAGCAAAGACGTCGGGACGTCTTTGGGCAAGCGTTTTTTCACTCGCTGCTCTGTTGTGGTGCCTGCCCCCGTGTGGGGGTGGTGGAGCGGGCGTTACGGAGGGAGTCGGCAGCGGCGAAGCGGAGGTTGACCGTGCCGCCAGAAACGGAAGGGAAGACTGGCGAAGCAGAGGGATGAGTCAACCGGAAAAAATGGCTGCCATTTAATTTGAAAAATCCTCACACTATCAGGGAACCTTCTCCTGTAGCGGGTGTCTTCGCCCTTGGCATGAAACGTCCTCCTCTTCTTTCACTTCTCGCCTTTCTCTCGCTTTGCGCCACCGCATTTGAGACGCCCAACGCCGCTGGTGCCACGCAGCCAGCGCAATCGGCAGACGCCGCCGCCAAACGCGAACAAAGCCTTCGCCTGCCGAAGTCCGATGTCCACTACCGCATGGTGCGCTCCTACGTCGAAGACGTGCCCGACGCCGATTACCGTCACGCCTCCGAAGCGGCGCACGAGGCGTTTCGCGACATCAAGTTTTCCGTGCGTATTCACTGGGGCGTTTATTCTATGCGCAACCTTGAGGCGTCGTGGCCGTATTTACGTATGCCCGCTAAACAAAAAATGGAATATCAAGAACTCTACAAAAAGTTCAACCCCGTCCGTTTTAACGCTGATGAATGGATGGAGTTTTTCAAACGCTGCGGAATGCAGGCTTTTGCGTTCACCAGCAAACACCCCGACGGTTTTTCGATGTTTCACACAAAAACGCGTGTCAAACGCCGCGCAAATTATCTCGCGCCGCCCGACAAAATTATCGAAGAATGCGACCTCGCATATAGCATCGAGGAGACACCGTTCAAACGCGATATAGTGAAAGAACTTTGCGACGCTGGGCGTCGCCACGGGCTTAAAATAAACCTCTACTACACCCACCCCGATTGGTATGACGCCGACTTCCGACCCTACAATTACCACGCGCTCACAACACGCTATGCGCAGACGCACAAGGGCGACTACGGAGACGGTATTTTCAATATGCGCCAAAACAAAAGCAGTGTCCTCACGCCGGAACCGACGCCGGAAGAAACAGCCCGAATGGTGGCGCGACACCGCGAACAACTGTGCGAACTACTCACAAACTATGGCAAAATAGATATGATTTGCCTCGATCAATGGCTTGGAAAAGATGTTTGGCCACAAACAAAAGAGACAATCAAGATAATGCGTAAGTTGCAGCCAGACGTGATGTTACGTGCGAGAGGTATTGGGAATTACGGCGATTATTACCAGCCAGAACAAGTAATTCCGGGCAAGCTCGAAGACTCAAATCTGCCGTGGATGAGCATTTGCTTGCTCGGTAAAATATTCGCTTATGACCCTATCGCCAAAAACTACAAGGGCACTGGATGGGTAATAAATAACCTTGTGGACTGTGTCGCAAAGGGTGGCAGTTTTATGGTCTGCATCGGGCCAGATGCGACCGGACTTTTTCACCCTGAAGCGGTGAAACAATTGGAAGCCGTCGGCGATTGGTTGAAGGTGAACGGCGAGGGTATTTACGACACTCGCGCCGACCCCAAAAAATCGTGGAAAAAAGGCGCGAACTGGATCACGCGCAGCAAAGACGGCAAACGGCTTTACGTGTTCACGCAAAAATGGCCTAAACACAATTTGCTTCTTCCCGATATGAATCCGGCGGACATTCGCGAAATCCGATTGCTGGGTTTTGGCGAACCCTTGCGCTGGTCAGAGGCGGAGAAAAACGTGGTAAAAGTCGAGATACCCGAAAAACTACAATCCCCAAAAAACCGCCCCTGCGAATACGCATGGTGTTTCCGGCTGGAACTCAAATAAACGGTTCACGAGGGGCATTTCTGAAACCGCATGTGGCTTGGAGCGCTGAAGGCGCGGCGTCATAATAGCCTATCGCGAAGCAATATGATACCGGCGGCGTCTCACAGCGGGCTGTAAGCCCGCCTCAACTATCGTTCCAAACGCCACCACTCTCGCACTGCCTCCATCGCGTTGAGGCGGGCTTTCAGCCCGCAGAGACACGGCGAGACCGATACCTATGGCGTTGCGATATGCTATTGTAGTGTCTCTTAAGTGGCTAAACTGCAAATGGGCGACTTTTAGATGTTCAGAACTGCACTTCAGAACCCCAACGGGGTTTCCCAACAAAGCCCAGGGTTGGTGCGAGGAACGAGCAC
>JAITPT010000323.1 GCA_031289285.1 Puniceicoccales bacterium | reverse complement strand
TGAGACATGCGCAAGGCAAGCTGTGAGTGAGGTTCGCAACGGGAAAACCCTGCCGGAATGACCTGCAAGTAAAAAAGGGACTGGCACTTTATTATTCGCATTATCATTCACGAATTGCGCAACATTTTGAAACAGATGCACTTTGGGTCTTTCCGAAGGAATAATCCTAAAAACAGCAGTTAATGCGGGCGGTTTTGGGCAATCTTTTGGCCGTCTGCGGCTTGCGCTTTTTGCTCCACGCACCACAAGGTGCGCGTCGGGAAAGCGCAAACCGCATCCGCCTCAAAATCTTGCGCAAACCCTTTCCGCTGAACTGCCGTTCTTAGGATAACAGAGTTATTTCTGGGAAAGGCACAATGCTCAGATGCCCCAAAGATTGCGCAAGACATGCCAGCCTCAAAAGCGGAATTCGGGTTCCAAATCCAAAAAAACTTTGTGCCCCTTGTGTCACCCTTTGTGCCCTTTGTGGTTAAGACTCCTTCCTTCTCCCCCCCCCTCGCCAGTTCTTTCTCTGCGTTTTCATATCTACGCCATCTGTGCTATCTGCGGTCAACGGCCCGCTGACCAGCAAAAGACACAAAGGAACGTTGGAGTTTAAGTTCCAAAATGTTCGTTCACGCGTTTAGAAAAAAGGAGGTTCCCTGCGAGATAAATGAAAAAGAGAGTTTCCGCGCCCGAACGGACACAGACCAACAACAGGGAGAAAAAATCAAGTTCGCTCCTGCCGATAGCAAGCCACTGAGCGAAACCGAAAATGATGCCAACGATAAGGCGCATGAGAGTCACCCAACGTGCCCAGTTCGCGCCACGGATCATGAAGACGGCCAGAACAAGATTGATAACGAATGAGAGAATGCCGGAGAGGGCGAGGTTTTTTCCGAGCAAGAGAGGTGCCAGAGTATTTGACACGGAAAAACCCAGCAAAGACAGGGCAAGAGTGGTAACGAATGCTTTAGGTTGCATACGGAATAGTGGTAGTGGTTTGGTTTGGTCTGGTTTGGTTAGAAGCGGAAAAGTTTATTTTTAAGACAGGATGGACAGGACGGACAGGATTATTTGTTTGTGCTATTGCGGGCTCTGGCGGCCTTGATTGCCTCCTTGGCGGCTTCCTTGGCGGCCTCTGACCTCGCTTTTTCTGCTTTGATCTGCGCTTCTTTTTCCTCCGGTGACACGTCAAACTCGTCGCCTGTGCCCATGTATTGCACAAAGAGACGATTGGTGTTCATGCGGCGTGGTTGCCAGCTCGCCATCTTAGGCGCATTGCGGTCAATCATTGTCCAGTTGCCTTTGTCGCCGTGGTTCCAGCCAGCGTTGTGGCGCATTTCGTGCGAATAAATCGCGCCGACTGGGTAGTCCATCGCCGCCCACGAACCCATGACGGAGGCGAGACCGCCACCGCCACGTTTGCCGAAACGGAAAATGAACGTCACCGTGTCGGCACCGACTTGTGAGCGAAGTTTATGAACGGAGTAGCGGTGAATGGGCACTCGGTTGCTCATCAATGTCCCGAGTCCTATTTTGACCGCATTTTCGGCGGGTCCTTGCCAAGTTGACTCAATGAGACCGACAAGGCGCAGGCGGGAGCGGACCTTGCGTTCGGCGTAGCGTCTGTTGGTGTAGTCTATTACACTGTCTATATGGGCGAGCATGGCGCGGTGATTTCCACCAAAGCGGCCCAGTAATTCGGTGGTATAAACGACCATTGTGTCCACTGTGCGTGCGAGTGGCACGTCGCCGTGGTTGCTGGTAACGTGGTCAACTGTTTTGCGGATAAGTTTTATCGGCTTCGGCGGTCCGTCCGGTTTTCTTCGGGGTGGCGGCGGCGGTGGTGGCGACGGCGGCATTTTTTCCTCTGGCTCGCAGACGCCCGGTATTTCGAGAGTCGCACCGTGGTCATAAAAACGCGGCGTGTCGTCCGTCTCGGGAGGGTCGGTAATCGGGGGGAGGGGAACGTCTTTTTCCTCCTCGACAGGAGTGGCGACCTCGACCGTCGCAGGCGTGTTGGCAATCAGCGGCTCGTCTTCTTTGAAAAGAAAATACCAAGCCGCAAACGCGCCGCCCATGATGAGCAGCAGCAGGCAAAAAATCAGTAGGCCGTGGTTGTCTTCCTCCAAAATAACGATGCGGCGACGCGACGCAGCACCGGCAGGACGGCGGCGCATAAAAAAGAAACGACGGCGGCGCGGCGGTTCGGGCGGAGACGTGCCGCCGGAGTCGGCGGGAGACGCAGGTGGTAACGCTGCGGGGAGGATACCGCCGGCATTGCCGAGGACAACAGGCGCGGGCTGCGGTTTGGCAAAATACGCAGGTGCGGCGGGGGAGTGTGCGGGCAGGACTGGCACGGTGGACGGGGCGGAAATGGCAGGAGTGCGTGGCGGGGTTGACACGCCGAAACGCAGTGGGATTTGCGGTGCGGAGACTCCGCCGCTGGGTGTTCCTGCGGGCGGCGCGGCAAACGCCGCCGGCGCGGATTGCCACGCGGCGGCAGGCGACTTTTTCCCAATTGTCAATGGCGGCGCGATTTTTCCAACACCGACGAGCAGCGATGGTGCCAGCTCTTGCAAGCCCCCGATTTGGGGCGCACCCGTCGGCGTTGGCGGAGTGCCACCGGACGAATCGCTCGCCCCGCGTCGGGGACGGTGTGTTTTCGGATGTGTGTGCTTTTTCATTAGTTTCAGATTGGTTTGCTCAACGGGTGTTTTGCTCTTCACTTCAAGACGGCTGCCAGAGGCGAGTGTCGTGTGCCGCATCGGGCGGGTTGTGTTTCTCTGTTGCTGTGGCGGGTCCCCCGCATGTTACGGGAAAAGAGAAGTGAGAATATGCGTGCATGTCTTAGGTTGTTAATCCTAAAAACAGCGGAAAATACTTTTTGTTACGTTTTTTCTTTCACTTTCCTCAAAACAAATGCCAAGCATGTATGTTCTCGCGAAAAGTCGCACATGCGGAAAATTCCGCCAAATAATTAAACCTAAGAACGGCAGTTCAGCGGGAAGGGTTTGCGCAAGATTTTGAGGCGGCTGCGGTTTGCGCTTTCCCGACGCGCACCTTGCGGTGCGTGGAGCGGAAATCGCAAGCCGCAGACTGCCAAAAGATTGTGCAAAACCGCCCGCATTAACTGCTGTTTTTAGGTTAAACCGCCGAAATAATTAGACAGTCTAATTTTTCTATTGCTATGCGCTGGTGGCGGGGCAGGGAATGCGTGGATGCGCATGATGGCGCTGCGGGGTTCAGCACTGATGCTCTACATGCCCAATCATGCAATTGTGCGACTGAGCATTGCATTTTTCAAATGATCGCCCCGTCCGCCGAAATAATTAGACAGTCTAATTTTTCTATTGCTATGCGCTGGTGGCGAGGCAGGGAATGCGCGGATGCGCATGATGGCACGGCAGGGTCAAGAGTTCGGCGCGGGCACCACAAGCACTTTGCCCATGCTAAACGAAAACTGGGGCAGGGAAGAAGAGGAGGACTTTTTCCGTCAAATAATTAGACAGTCTGATTTCTGTCTGATTTCTCTATCGGATTTTTTTGAAAAAACTGCTTGCCAAGCGCGTGCGAATTGTTACCCATGTGCCTCTTCAATTTCTTATGTCAACCGAAGCACAACCGCTCAACCGCTCAAAAACACCGCTCGACCACGACTTCACCGACACCGAAGCCTTGTCGCGTTACACCACCGAGACTGGTCGCATCCAGCCGCGTAAATACACGGGGCTAACCGCCCGCCAGCAGCGCCATATCACCAAAACGATAAAGCGCGCTCGCAGTATGCTCCTGATGAAGTGAACCGTGCGTGGCGGAGGCGCGGGTAACAAAAAGACAGCGCAAACACCGCCCTGCCCCGCGAAAAAAATATGCCCGCCACATCGCCGTCCCCGCCGTCGCCCCCGCCGCCGTTCTTGCGCGACACGCCTGCCGATTTGGCGCGCACCGTCGCGTTGTTGCGCGGCGGCGAGATTGTCGCGCTACCCACCGAGACCGTCTATGGTCTCGCGGCAGACGCGCTCAACGAGAGTGCCGTCCGCCGCATCTTCGAGGCGAAAGGCCGCCCGCTTCTCGACCCGCTCATCGTCCACATCGCCGCCCTCGCCGACGCCGCCCGCATCGCCACACTGCCGCCCGCATTGGAAAAACTCGCGGCGCGTTTTTGGCCGGGGCCGCTGACCGTCGTGCTGCAAAAAAAATCGAATGTCCCCGCACTGGTGACGGCTGGCTTGGAGACCGTCGCCGTGCGTTGCCCTGCGCACCCGCTGACGCAAAAAGTGCTACGTCTTTCCGGTCTGTTTTTGGCGGCGCCCAGTGCCAACCCCTTTGGCTACATCAGCCCCACCCGCGCCGCTCATGTGCGCGACTCGCTGCGCGAAAAAGCCCCTTGGGTGCTCGACGGCGGCGAATGTCGTCACGGCTTGGAGTCCACAATCCTTCTCCTAACCGACCCTGCTCGCCCGCGTCTTTTGCGCCCCGGTCCGGTTTCCCGCGAGGAGCTGGAGGATGTCTTGCAAACCTCCGTGGAAACTGCCGCGTCGCCCCCGCCGCCTGCTGCTGCTCCCGCGCTTGCGCCCGGTATGCTTGCCCGCCACTACAGCCCGCGCACGCCGATTGTCCTGCGCGACACTGGCGAACTGCCCGCACTACGCGGCGTTTCTGGCGAAGCTGTCCTCTGGCTGCGCCGCCCGCCTGTGCCTACTCCGCAGGCTGCCGATTTCTGGCTGAGCGAAACTGGCGACACTGCCGAAATCGCCCGTCATATTTTCGCGCTGCTACGCCGTCTCGATGCCGGAAACTTCTCGCTCATCCATGCCGAATTGACCGACGGCCTTGGCCTCGGCACCGCCATCAACGACCGCCTCCGCCGCGCCTCCGCCCGTTAATCAAGCGTGGGCGGCACCGGTGTTTTTGCGTGGGCGGAGCGTCACTTCGCCGGAGTTGAGAGCGCGGACGAGGCCAGAAGAAGTGCGCACGAGGAGGGCACCGTCGGGGGCGAGGCCGAGGGCTTCGCCGGAGATTTCCTCGGTGCCACTTCGGGCGGCGATGGTTTTTCCGGCAAGGTAGTCGAAGCTGCGCCAACGCTGCGCGAAGTCTCCGCCGAGGCCGTCGGCGGCGAAACGCTCGCAAGCCTCGTGAATGGCGGCGATGCAGAGAGCGGCGGTTTCGTTGATGTCGGCCTCGCGCCCGAAGGCGGCAAGCGAGCCTGCGGTGTCGCGCAGCTCAGGCGGAAAGACGCGGCGGTTAACGTTCAGGCCAACGCCGACAACGATGTCGCGCACACGGTCGGCGTCTATGCGGGCTTCGGAAAGGATGCCGGCGATTTTGCGCCCGTCGCAAAGGATGTCGTTGGGCCATTTGACAAGCAGCGGCAACGCGGAGGTTTCGGCGAGGCGTTCGCAGAGGCGCAGACCGACGGCGAGGGTGATGCTCTGCGCACGCTCTGGGGCGAGGCCCGGGCGGAAACCAAATGAGAGGTAGAGGCAGCCCGGGTCGTCGCTTTGCCAGACGCGGCCCATGCGTCCGCGTCCGGCAGTTTGCGCGGAGGCGACGACGGCGAAGGGGGCGGGTTCGCCAGAGGAGAGGAGGCGTCCGGCCTCGTCGTTGGTGCTGTCGGTGGCGGGTAGGCAGCGGAGCGCGACGGCGGCGGCGGTCTGCGGCGAGAGGCGGCGCAGATAGGCGGCGAGCAGGGCGGGGTGGACGGTTTCGGGGCGTTTGACAAGGCGGTAACCGACGCGTGGGGCAGCCTCAAACACGAAGCCTTCGCGGCGGAGTTGCTCGAGGCGGTTCCACGCGCTCACGCGGGAGAGGCCGAGTCGGCGGGCGAGTTCGCCGCCGCTCACGGGCTTGTCTCCGGCGTCGAGAAAAGTGTCGAGTATGAGTGCAACGGGCATTGGCGAGTGGAGTGGAAAGGGAGGGCGCGAGAGGGGAGGGAAGGCGCGGAGAGAGGGAAGTGGCGGCGGCGGTTTAGGCGGCGGGGCGGTTTTGCGGGGCGGTCTCGAAGAGGTGCGCTGCTGCGAGGAGCGCACCTTCGGCGAGCGGTTTGCCGGTCAGTTGAAACGCGGCGGGCAAGCCGTCTGCTTCGCCGCAGGGGACGCTCACGGCGGGCAGGCCAGCGAGGTTGACAGGGATGGTGCAAATATCGGCGAGGTAGGTTTCCAGCGGAGTGGAGGCCGCGCCCAACTTCGGCGGCGGCGTCGGCGACACGGGCGACAAGACGAAATCGGCATCCTCGAAGACGCGCATGTAGTCGTCGCGGATGAGTGTGCGGACTTTTTGGGCACGCACGTAGTAGGCGTCGTAGTAGCCAGAGCTGAGCACGTAGGTGCCGAGGATGATGCGGCGTTTGACCTCGTCGCCAAAGCCCTCGGCGCGGCTCAACGAGTAGATGTCCAGCGCGTCGGTGGCGGCAGCGCTGCGGTGGCCGTAGCGGATGCCGTCGTAGCGCGAGAGGTTCGAGGAGGCTTCCGCTGTGGCGATGATGTAGTAGGCGGCGACGGCGGCAGTAGTGCGCGGGAGCGAGACGGGGACGAGGGTGTGGCCAGCTTCGCGGTAAAACGCAGCGGCACGCTCCACGGCGGCGCGAACTCCGGCGTCGAAGCCGTTTGCGAAAAACTCTTCGGGGACGGCGATGCGCCAAGGGCCGCTGCTCTGGCGCGTCTGGGCGGCGTAGTCGGGAACGGGGTTGGCGAGCGCGGTGCTGTCGTGAGCGTCGCCGCCAGCGATGGCAGCGAGGAGGAGTGCGGCGTCGGCGGCGGTGCGGGCAAGCGGGCCGATTTGGTCGAGCGAGGATGCGAAGGCGGCGAGGCCGTAGCGGCTGACGCGCCCGTAGGTGGGTTTCAAACCGACGACGCCGCAGAAGGCCGCAGGCTGGCGGATGGAGCCGCCGGTGTCGCTGCCGAGGGCGAGTGGAGTCATGCCCGCCGCGACCGCCGCCGCCGAGCCGCCGCTGCTGCCGCCGGGGACGCGGGACAAATCGCGGGGGTTGCGTGTCTTTTGGAAGGCGGAGTTTTCCGTCGAGGAGCCCATCGCAAACTCGTCCATGTTGAGCCGACCCCAGACGAGTGCGCCCGCTTGGCGGAGCTTGGTGACGACGGTGGCGTCGTAGGGGGAGACGTAGTTGGCGAGGATTTTACTGGCGCAGGTGAGGGGCTGCCCCGCGACGGCGATGTTGTCTTTGATGGCGACGGGGATGCCGTCGAGGGGGCCGAGGCTGGCGTTGGCGGCACGGCGGGCGTCGGAGGCGTCGGCTTGGGCGAGGAGGTCGGCAGCGTCGTAGCCGAGGAAGGCCGCGATTTGGGCATCGCGGGTTTTGACGGCAGCGAGGCAGTCGGCAGCGATTTCGCGGGCAGAGACTTTTTTTGCGGCGAGAAGCGCGGCGAGTTCGGTGGCTGTTTTTTCGGAAAGGAGGTCTGGCATAGGTGGCGGCGAGCGGCGGTGGGTGGTGTGGACGTGGACGTGGTGGACGGAGTGGACGGAATGGACGGAATGGACGGCGGTGTGGCGGTGGTGGGTTGTTGTTGCGGGTGGGTGGTGGGTTAGCCTTCGTCGTCCACGACGCGGGGCACGGCGACCTGCCCGTCGCGGAAGGCGGGAGCGATGCGGGCGAGGGCTTCGGGGTCGAGGAGCGGGCCGGGGGTGTCTTCGCGCAGGACGTTGAAGATGGGGAAGGCGTGGGCGCTGGGTTCGACGCCGTCAACATTGATGGCGTTGAGTTCGTCGAAGTGGCTTACGACTCCGGCGAGTTGGCTGGCGAGGTGCTGTTTCTCGTCTTCGCCGAGGGCGAGGCGGGCGAGTTTGGCGATGTGCTCGATGTCGAGTGTGGCGGGTTGTGCGCCCTTAGCGGCAGGTTGGCTCATTGGGAAAAACGGCGAAAGATAAAATTAACCGCCGAGGGCACAAGGGATTTCCCCGTTCGTGGTATCTCCGCCCTTCTCGCCTTTTGCTGCCGCCGTGAAACTTTTAATCTTGTCCCAAGCGTTTTTCGGGACTCCCTCCGCGCTCTGCGGCTTTGTTTTGCGGCGGCGTTGCCCGTGCGCACCGCGCCGCAAACTCAATTTTCCCACACCGCCACCGCTGTTTCCACGCATGAGATTCCGCATCACCATTCTCCTCGTCCTCGCCAATATCGTCGTCTTCGGCTTCCTTTGGCAAAATCTCAACACGCCCCGCGACCCCGCTGTGCCCGGCCCGCTTTTCGGCGCAGACATCCGCCGCATCGTCGTCGGCGGGCGCGGTGTCGCCCAGCCCTACACCGTCGAGGCTGACCGCCTCGGCAACTGGCGGCTCACGGCACCTTACGAGTGGGAGGCCGACCCCGCCGCCATCGAGCTTCTTCGCAACGAGCTTCGGTATTTCAACATGGACGGCAGCTTCACGCTGGCGGAGGCGAAGGCCAACGGTAGCCCAATTTCGTTTTACGGCCTCGATGCGCCGGAGGTCACCGTGTCCGTCACCACCGCAGGAGCACCAGCACCGACGGTCATCCATTTTGGCCGCGAGAGCGGGGAAAAAATCTACCTGCTCGCGCCCGCAGCCGACGGCAACCCCGACAACGCCCGCGTCATCCCTGCGCCGCGCCGCCTGCGCGACATCCTCGTCACCAACCCCGACAAAACGCTCCGCTCGCGCTCGGTGTTCACCATCGAGTCCTTCGAGGTGCGCAACATCACCGTGCATGTTTCTGCCGACACCGCCTCCGACATCCCGCCAGAGAGCGGCGCGGATAACTCGGTGCAATTCCGCATCCGCCGCGCCGAACGTCCGCTCCCAGAGAGCGCGGACATCGAGCACATCTGGCGCTTCGAGACGCCCTTCACCGCTAACGCCAATAAGAACCAGTTGCAGGGTGCCCTCGCGCGTCTGGTCAAACTTCCGCTCATCAAATTCATCCCCGCGCCCAAAGGCGAGCGGCGTGAGTTTTTCTCGCGCCACGGCCTCGAGACGCCCTCGCTGGTGCTCGCGATAGAGGCGGGGAACAACACGCAAGTCTTGCGCGTCGGCAAACGCGACCCCAACCCCGAAGGCACCCCTGCCTACTTCGCACGCCTCGAAAGGAACAACGCCGTGTTCACCGTCGCCGAATCCGCCGTCAAGGAATGGCGCGAGGCGCGAAACTTCCGCGAAGAAGAGTTCCTGCATTTCTTCCCCGCCGCGCTCACAGAAATCGGCATCTACGAA
Source organism: Puniceicoccales bacterium (assembly GCA_031289285.1). Classification (GTDB taxonomy): domain Bacteria; phylum Verrucomicrobiota; class Verrucomicrobiia; order Opitutales; family UBA953; genus CALNBE01. The sequence goes on along the minus strand of JAITPT010000323.1, from coordinate 2,372 downwards.
GGCGGGCGAAAACTCGTTCTCCACCGCCGCGACGAATCCGCCAAAACCGAGACCCCCGCCAACGCCAACGCTCCCGACGAAGACGCCAGTGCCTCGCCCGCGACGCGCAACGCCATCGGCCTCTCCGCCGCCGAAATCGGCGAATGGAGCATCCTCGCCCTCCCTGGCACCGACGTCAAAGTGCCACTCACCGCCGACCCCGCCGCCATGCGTAGCCTCGTCGAGACGTTGCGCTACATCCGCGCCCAGACGGACTTCTCCGGCACCGGCGCGACCCCCGACCGCCGCCGCCTCTACTCCGCCTTCGTCACCGACACGCCCTCGGTGAACGAGCTGCGCAACTGGGGCTTTGAGAAACCCGCACGCCGCGTGGAGCTTTATTTCAAAAACGCCCCCCGCCGCGCCCTGCTCATCGCCGCGCCCGTCGCCGCCGACACGCCGCCCCACGCGAAACTCGAAGACGCGCCCTCCGTGTATTCCATCCGCCGCAACCTGCCCGACGCCATCTCCGCCTCGCCCGCCAAATATCGCAACCGATTAGTGGCACGTCTCCCCGCGCAAAACATCACCGCGCTACGTATCACCAACCTCAAGACCAACACGGTCGTGCTCGACTTGCCGACGTCTGCCAAAAACAAAACGCCCGACGCGCCCGCGCCGACCGCCGCGCCGACAACTGCTGCACCGACAACCGCTGCGCCGACAACCGCCGCGCCGACAACTCCCTCGCCGCTGACACCGCTGACACCGTTGCTCGCGGGCTTGCCGCCGTCTGCGCAAAATGACATCCGCGCCCTCGTCGAATGCCTCGGCGAACTTCGCGCCGCCGCCTTTGACGACGCGCCTTTCTCCGCCGACTTCAAATACAAACACGCCGGTTTCCAAGAACCCTTCCCCTGGCTCTACCGCCTCGACATCACGCTGCGCCCCGCCGGTGCCGCCAACGACGAGACCGTCGCACTCTACTTCTCCAAACGCCTCGACGGCATCACGCAGATTGCCGGCGCACCCGCGCAAGACTGCGTTTTCAAAATCACCCAGCCCCTGATAGACGCGCTTTTCCCGCTCACGTTTGAAAAGGAACGCGCCCTCGAAATCCCCCCAATCGCCCCACCGCCGCCAATCCCCGCTCCCACCGAGCCGCCGAAATCGCCGCCCGCCACACCCGCCGACGCCAAAAAATAACCGCTGCGCCGCGCCGCTCTACCCGCCCCTCCCGCGCCAGATGCCGACCTCATTTCCGAAAGAGTTTGCCGATGCCGACCCAATTCTCAAAGGCGGGTCGGGACGCCAATTTTTCCGCGTCGCGCTCCACGACGGCCAACACGCCGTGCTTTGCCGCTACGATGACTCCCGCGAAGAAAACGCCCTCTACGCCGACATCGCGGACTTCCTCGCAAAAATCGGTTTCCCTGTCCCGCGTGTGCTCGCCCGCGACGACAACGCCCGCACGCTGCTGCTCGAAGACCTCGGCGCAACCGACCTCCTCGCACTGCGCACCGCGCCCGCGCCGGAGCGCATGGCCGCGCAACGTTCCGCCCTCGCCGCGCTGGCACACCTCCACAACAGCGCTCTCGCGCAATGGCAAGCCGCAGGGCCGACACGCCCCAAACTGATGCCCGCCTTCGACGCCGCACTTTACCGCTGGGAACAAGACTACTTCTGGGAACGCACCGCCGTGGCAGTTTTCAACCAACCGTGCCTAACCCCGCCACCCGCGCTCCGCGCCGAATTGGACGCGCTCGCCGGACGTCTGCTGCGTTTGCCCGCCCAACTCGTCCACCGCGACTGCCAATCGCAAAACATCCTCTGGCACGACGGCGCAGCGCGTTTCATAGATTTTCAAGGGATGCGCATCGGCACGGGTTTTTACGACCTCGGCTCTTTCCTCTTCGACCCCTACACAAGTTTCTCCGAAAGCGAACGCGACGCCCTGCTTGACTTTTACCGCGCTTGCGGTGGCGGCGCGACTCTGACTCCGGCGGAGTTTCTCCAAGCCTTTCTCGACGCCTCTGCCCAGCGTCTCATGCAGGCCCTCGGTGCTTACGGTTTTTTGGGCTTGCAAAAAGGCCGTCGCGAGTTTCTCGCCCACATCCCGTCTGCCTTGGCAAACCTCCGCGCCGTCACCGAGCAAAATCCCCTCTTGCCCCACCTCCGCCAAACCACCGCCCGTTTTTGAACCCGGATTCCGTGACCGCCAGCGGCGCAGCGGCATTTCCGCCTGTAACCTAAAAACGGCAGTTGAGTCGGGTTGTCTTGCGGAAGCTGTTATGTCATCTGCACATGTTGGCTTTGTTCGACGCACCAACAGGTGCGCCTTCACAAATCCACCAAGCGCAGCTGCCACAACATCTTCTCGCAATACTTCCCCT
>JAITPT010000286.1 GCA_031289285.1 Puniceicoccales bacterium | reverse complement strand
GCTGTTACGGCATCTGCACTTAGTGCTTTTGTTCGACGCACCAACAGGTGCGCCTTCACAAAAGCCCTAAGCGCATCTGCCGCAACATCTTCTCGCAATACTCCCCTCCAACTGCCGTTTTTAGGTTAATTATTCTGGCAACTTTTCGGAGAAATTCCGGATTTGCTTCACGAACCCGTGGAAAATCATGCACTTACAACGCAGCAGACATTTTGGCCATTTGCTGCGCCTGAATAAAAGGCAGCCATTTTTTTCATTTGACATCAAGATAACTTGTGTTCGTTAGACTTTCGTTTCGCACACAGCAGGATTATAGTGCGTGGCTCAGCAGTGCTCCCACTCAAAACAGCGAGGAACCCACTACCTCTTCTCGCAATACTTCCCCTCAACTGCCGTTTGCTGGTTCAAGGAAGCACTACATACTGCTCGCCCTTCTTTGCTGCGAACTCAATGAGGGCACTGCCGATTTGGGTGATCTTCACTTCCCTTTCGCCAGAAAACACTTTTATTTTTGCTGGCACTCCCGCCGTCGTCTTCACGCGCAACCGACATTGCCCGTCGTGCTTGGCGTTGATTATCGCTTTCGCCAACGCGCCGTTTTTCCATTCCATCGAAATCTCGAAACCGCCTCTTGCCCGCAATCCGCTGACCGCGCCGTTTAGCCACTGTTTGGGGAGCGCGGGCAATAGCGAGATTTCGCCGCTGTGACTTTGTAGCAACATCTCGGCGACGCCTGCGGTGATGCCTTGTATTGCCTGATTTCCTTCAAAAGAAGGCGTTACCCGGCTATCCTCTGCATACGGATGAATGCTGACCGACGTAAGCAACCTGCGGAAATCACGGTAAGCCATTTCGGGTTGTTCCAGACGTGCGCGGAGGTTTATTCGCCACGCACCAGTCCAACCAAGATTTCTTTCGCCTCTGCGTTTAAGCGCGACTTTTACCGCTTCTGCAAACTCCGGCGTTTTGCGCAGTGTGATGTCGTCGTCAGGATACGTCGCGATAAGATGCATCATGTGGCGGTGCGTTACTTCGGCTTCTTTGAAATCGTGAAACCATTCTTGCAATTGTTTGTGACGTCCGATTTTATGCGGAGGCAATTGTGCGAGCGCGGCGGCGGCTTGGCTGCTTAGTTCGCTGTCAATGTTTAGTGTTTTCGTGGCGGCAATGTAACTGCGCAACAACATTCGCACTATTTGGATGTCGCACGCAGGGGCAAAAGTAAGAGCAGCCCTTTTTCCTTTGTCATCAAGGAAATAATTTTCTGGAGACCCAGCCGGACAAGTTCCTAAATAACCCGATTTTGGGTCTTTAACAAGAAAGTCGAGGGCGAACTCTGTTGCCCCTTTTAACAGCGGATAAATGCGTTTTAAGTATTCTGTGTCTGGGTCGTAGAGATAATGTTCGTAGAGTTGTTGCATCAGCCACGCGCCACTCAGTGGGAAAAGTGAGTGCAGCGGGTTGCCATCGTTGGGAGAGGTGTTAAACCAGACGTCCGTTCCCAGAGTGCCACACCAACCTCTACAGTCGAACACTTCTTTTGCGGTGCGCTTTCCCGCCTGTGCTAAGTTTTCTACAAAGAGCAACAGCGACTCGTTAACTTTTGGAAGATTGGTATTTTCTACAGGCCAGTAGCATTCTTGGATATTTATATTAAGCGTCCAACGCCCTAACCATCGTCCCTCTAAATTATCCAACCAGATATTGTGATTGTTAAACGCGAGTGTATTTTCCCGTGCTCCCGCAAGCAATAGATAACGTCCGTATTGAAAATAACGCGCTTCATACGCTGGGTCAAATCCGCCTTTCCGAATACGACTGATAGCTTGCGAGGTAGTAAGTTCTGGAACGATGTCGGTGCCAAGGTTAAGTTTGCAAGTGGCAAAGAGTGGACGGTAATCGTCGAGATGGCGTTTTAACAATTCGTCGTATGAATAATTTACCGCCTTAGCAATATAATCGCCGCAGCGTTTCTTTTCATCACCCGAAACATCATTCCAGTTCACCCAATTTGTTGCGCCCGCGAGGACAAGCGTAACGGCGTCGGCGTTGGCAACAGTGAGTTTTCCGTTCTCTGAAGTCAGTGTTCCGCCTTCGTTAATTATTCGCGCTTTCGATTGCCATTTCATCTTTGGCGGGAGTATCCGCCATTTTCCGTCGCGGTATCCGTAGTCTGTGCCCGGCTTGCCCGCCTTGTGCGAAATAGTTGTTCCCTCTATGATAATTTCGTTGCCTTCTGCACGTGCCTTTGCGCTGGGCTGGATGCTGCTCATCCAGCCCGAAAAATTGATTTTCCCTTTCTGGTCAGCGGTGAGACGGATAACAATTACTTGGTCTGGATAACTGGCAAAAACGCGCCGCGAATAATTCACGCCGTCCAATTGATACGACACGTCAACCGTCGCATTATCCATATCGAGCGCACGCTTGTAGAGTTTTGCATTCGCGAGTTTGTGTCCCTTGTAATCCAGATTGAGCCGCCCCATCGGTTGGTAAAGTTGCTCGTGTGTCGGGAAGCCATTTAGTTCCCAACCTAATTTGTGTGCCTTGGCGTATTCGTGCGCAAAAATCAATTCGCGGATTTGTTTAACGAGTTTGGGGCCTTCGGGATTGTTTGGATTATACGGTCCGCCAGTCCAGAGCGTCTCGTCGTTGAATGCGATGACTTCGTGTCCGAGTGCCCCCGGAATCATTGCCGCGAAACGCCCTGTCGCGATTGGCATGGCCTCCCAGTATTTTGTGGCGGGCGTATCATACCACCACTTCATCGGCACCTGATTGACGGCGATTTCGTCTTTGCCCGAACGAGCTTGCGTGTCTGCGCCAGCCGTTTCGGGCATAGAGACCGCCGAGGCGATTGCAATTGTTGCGGCACACAGCGCACCGCGAAGAAACGGAAAACAGCAAGGAAACTTCATATCCCGCCGGAGACAAGCGCAAGCGCGGGAGGTTTCCCCAGATCAGTCGCTTTTTACCTAAAACCGTCCGCATTAACTGCCGTTTTTAGGTTTTAAGTTCCACGCGGATTCCACGGGGCTGTTTTTTTAGTGTTTTATTTTCCCGCCCCGCTATCTTCCCCGCCACACCTTCTCTCCCTATGTCCGGCATACTCGAACTCTTCAAACTCGGCGGGAAAACCGCCATCGTCACTGGTGCGAATCGCGGCCTCGGCCAAGCCGTCGCCCTCGCACTCGCCGAGGCCGGTGCCGACATCGCCGCCGTCTCCCTGCACTCGCCAGAAGAGACCGTCGCCCAAATCCGCGCCCTTGGCCGCCGCGCCGAAGCCTTCCCCGCCGACCTCGGCGAACGCGCCGCACTGCCCAGCCTCTACGCGCAAATCAAAGAGCGTTTCCCCACGCCCGACATCCTCGTCAACAACGCCGGAATAATCCGCCGCGCCGCCTTCGCCGACTTCACGGAGAAAGACTGGGACGACGTGTTGGGCGTCAATCTCGACGCCGCGTTTTTCCTCAGCCAACTTTTTGTGCGCGACCTTTTGGGGCGCGAGGCGCGGGGCAAAATCATCCACATCGCCTCTATGCTTTCGTTTCAAGGCGGCGTGCGTGTGCCCTCCTACACCGCCGCCAAGAGTGGCCTCGCCGGCCTCACGCGCCTCATGGCAAACGAGCTTGCCGCACGGGGCATCAACACAAACGCCATCGCGCCCGGCTACATGGCGACCGACAACACCGCCGCCCTCCGCGCCGACGTCACGCGCAACACAGAGATACTCGGGCGCATCCCTGCCGCCCGCTGGGGCACTCCCGACGACATCAAGGGCGCGGCGGTCTTCCTCGCCTCGCCCGCCTCCGATTACGTCAACGGACACGTTTTCGCCGTGGACGGCGGCTGGCTCGCTCGCTAAGGACAGCGGCTTGCGGGCGTTCCCCTTCACCCGCTTCCCAACTTTTTTCACAAACAACAACGCGCCGCCGTTTCCGATAAAAAAATATTATGCCAGACAACACAGCCGACTTTGACATCGCCCGCGTCCGTGCGGACTTCCCGATACTCTCGCGGCGCGTCGGCAAAAACCCGCTCGTCTATCTCGACAACGGTGCCAGTGCGCAGAAGCCGCTCGCCGTCATCGAAGCCCTCGACCGCTACTACCGCCACCAACACGCCAACATCCACCGCGGCGTCCACACGCTCAGCGAGGAGGCTACCGCCGCCTACGAGCAAGCGCGTGCGCGCGTCGCAAAGTTCATCGGCGCAGGCGACCCCCGCGAGTGCGTGTTCACCAAAGGGACGACCGAGAGCATCAACCTCGTCGCCGCATCTTGGGGCACGGCAAATTTACACGCGGGCGACGAAATCCTCCTCACCGAGATGGAGCACCACGCCAACATCGTCCCGTGGCAACAAGCAGCGGAGCGCACCGGCGCGAAAATCCGCGTCGTGCCCGTCGCACCAGACGGGACACTGCGGCTCGATGTTTTCCGCCAACTGCTCTCGCCCCAGACAAAGCTCGTCGCCGTCACACACGCCTCCAACGTCCTCGGCACCGTCAACCCCGTCAGCGAAATCGCCGCCCTCGCGCACAGCGTCGGCGCACTCGTGCTCGCCGACGGTGCCCAGTCCACCGCGCATTTTCCCGTGGACATGCAAACGCTCGGCGCAGACTTCTTCGTCTTCTCGTCGCACAAAGTCTGCGGCCCGACCGGCATGGGCGTCCTCTGGGCGCGGACGGATACGCTCAACGCCATGCCGCCCTACCAATGCGGCGGAGATATGATTCGCGTCGTGGACTTCGCGGGCACCACCTTCCGCGACGCGCCGGAGCGTTTCGAGGCCGGCACTCCCAACATCGCCGACACGCTCGCGTTCGGCGAGGCACTCGAATACGTCGCCCGCCTGCGCCCCGCCGCCCACGCGCACGAGGATGCGTTGCTACGCTACGCGACGGCGCGACTCGCCGCCATCCCCAAGCTGCGCATCATCGGGACGGCACCCGAAAAAGTCTCCGTGCTTTCGTTTCTCATAGACGGCGTTCACCCGCTCGACATCGGCACACTTCTCGACGCCGACGGCATCGCCGTCCGCACCGGCCACCACTGCGCCATGCCGTTGATGAAGGCACTGGGCATCGCGGGAACCGTGCGCGCCTCGCTGGTATTCTACAATACCTTCGACGAAATTGACCGCCTCGGCGACTCCCTCGAGCGCATCCGAAAAATGTTTTAGACAGCAAACCGCAAACCGCGAAAGGGGCAAAATCTTGACCGCATGAAGGCGACCGTTATACGACGGGGTATGCCTCTGTGTATTGTCATTGGCGGACCCAACGGCTCGGGGAAAACCACCTTCGCCCGCGAGTATCTTCCGCTCGAGCTTGGCGTCTTGCGATTTATCAACACGGACGAAATCGCGCGGGGCCTTTCGCCGTTTGTGCCGGAGATGGCGGTTCGCTCGGCGGCGCGGATTGCCATCGAAGAAATGTATCGCGCCGTCGCCTCCAAGAACGACTTTGCCATCGAGAGCACCCTCTCCGGCCTCACCCACGCCAAAATGTTGCGCGACTGGAAAAAGGCCGGCTACTCCATCGAAATCGCCTACCTCAAAATTGATGTCCCCGCGCTCGCCGTCCAGCGCGTCGCCACCCGCGTCGCCCAAGGCGGCCACTCCGTCCCAGAGGAAACCGTGTTGCGGCGGATTGACAGAAGCTGGAACAACTTCACCCAAATCTACAAAAAACTTGCCAATGAGTGGTGGGTCTTCGACGCGAGCACTCACGAATTGATTGACACCAAATCCAAAAACCACACCTTTCGGGGCTGGAAACTATGAAAGAAAGCACGACACAAAAAGTGAACGTCAGAAACAAACGAACCAAGCAAGTGTGCAACGCCATGAGACGCGCGCAAATCGCGGCGGCAAGAAAAGCCGTAGAATTCGGGCAGTTGCTCTACATGACCCGCAAGGGAAAAGTGGTCGGCGTTGACCCGTATAAGGTCCTCCGTCTCGCGGAGGAGGAGGGCTGAGCAAAGGGCACCCGACTTCGGGAAACCCTCTTCCGCCCTCAAAAGGCCACAAAAGCCAAAACCTGTTCAAACCCCGCGTCGCTTCCATGCGGCGCGGTGTTCCGGTTTTTTCGCGGGCGTAGTCTCCTTTTGACGCAGCTGTTTTTGTTTTGGAGTGTGGTGCCAGAGCGAGGCACGAGCACCGACACCGCTTTCGCAACTGTCGTAATTGCGCCGCCGCCACGGCCCCCCCCCCTCGCACGTCCCCTCCCCCCCCCGCGTCCGCCGCGCCTGTCGCGACTGCGCCCGTATCGCAGACTGCCAAGTCTGCTTG